>JBCCFN010000112.1:0-16025 GCA_039029715.1 Actinomycetota bacterium
CCGGGGGCCGCCGATCTGCTGCCGCTCACGGCACCGGCGTTCGATGCCACCGTGCTCGATCGCCAGGGCCGTGATCCTGTGGCCGAGCTCGATCCCGAGTTCCGGCAAGCCAGGATCAACGAGGCGACCGCCCGGTTGATGGCCACCGCACTGGCCGTGCCAGCCGTGATCGTGGTCGAGGACGCCCACTGGCTCGACACCGCCTCCCGGGAGCTGCTGGCCGCCCTGGCCGGGCACGCAGCGGATCGGCCGTGGCTGATCATCGCATCCGCCAGGCCGGGTACCGACCCGCTGCCGGCCGGGGACACGACCACCCGGCCGCTGACCCTGGCCCCGTTGGCCACCGACGCACTGGTCGACCTGGTCGGGTCGGTGGCGGATCTCCCGGCAGACGTCCGGGATCTGGTCGTCTCCCGGTCCGGGGGAAACCCGCTGTTCGCCATCGAGCTGGCCCGTGCGGCGGCGGCCGGGACCGGTGAGCTCCCCGGGTCGATCGAGAGCCTGATCACGGCGCGGATCGACCGCCTCGGTCACGGCCCCCGGGCGCTGGTCAGAGCGGCCGCGGTCCTCGGCGCGACGTTCGACCTGCGGCTCCTGGCCACGACCATCGGACGGGACCCCAAGGAGGAACTGGCCGACCTCGATGACCTGGTCACCGTCGACCGGGATCACACCGGGGCGTTCCGGTCCGAGGTCATCGCCCGGGTCGCCTACGAGGGGCTGCCAGGCCACCGACGGTCGGAACTGCATGGTGCGGTCGCCGCGGCACTGGAGGCAGATCGGGCCGACATCGCCGTCCTGGCCCACCATCACGGGCGGGCCGGCAACCACGCCCGGGCCTGGACCTGCCACACCGGGGCGGCCGAACGGGACGAGGCGCTCGGGCTTGTCGGACCCGCGGCGGACCACCTTGCGGCCGCCATCGAGGCCGCAACCGCCGCAACGCCGCCGATCGTCCGAGACGCCGAGTTGACCGATGCACTCGCCAAGCGGTTCCGGCTCGAGGTGGCGGCCAAGCGGTACCAGGACGCACTGGCGGTCGGTGAGTCGGCCCTTGGCCGGCTTGAGGATCGGTTGGCCCGGTCCCGCCTGTTGGTCCGGCTGTCTCGGACCGGGGCCGAGGTCACCGGCGACTATCGCCGGTGGATCGAGCGCCTCGAGGACGAACGGGCCGGGCTGGGCACCGGCCAGCCGGATGCCGAGGCCCGGGCCCTGCTGGCGGCGACCATCGCCTCCTTGCAGTACCGCCTGGATGATCCCGACCGGGCGTTGGCAACCGCCGAGACGGCCCTGATCGACGCCGAGTTGGCCGGCTCGTCCGAGCCGGTCACCGTCGCCCTCCAGGTCCGTCAGCTCGTCCTGGCCGGGCGGGCCGATCCGGGACGATTCGCCGTCGGCGAGGAGCTGATCCGGGTCGCGACGGAGATCGACGACCGAGCGACGCTGATCTCGGCCCACAACAATCTCGGCCTCGATCTCCACGAGGACGGTCGGTGGGACGAGGCGATCGGGCACTACCGGGCCGCCATCGAGCTTGCGGAGCGGATCGGTGACCACAACCTTGGGACGCTGCCGGCAATCAACCGGGCGGCGATCCTGATCGATCGGGGTCGCTGGGACGAGGCTCGGACCGAACTCGACGAGCTCCGGCGGGGGGCCGTCCACCACCGCAGCGGGTTCGATGCCGCCTTCGTCCAGGCCGAGTACGGCCGTCTCGAGGTTCACGCCGGTCGGGCCGGCGCCGGGCGCCCGGCCCTGGTCGAGGCCCTGGCCTGGTTCGAGGAGGCCGGCGTCCAGTCGAACCGCTACGAGGTCGGCCTGACCCTGGCAACCGCCGACCTGGCGGACGGCCGGTCCGCCGAGGCGCTTGCGGTGCTCGACGGCGTGGTGACCCCCAAGGATCTCGTGGCCCAACAGCTGGGGCGTCGAGCGACCCTTCGGGGCCTGGCCCTGATGCAGCGGGGTGACCACGAGGCGGCCCTGGAGGTCCTCACCGCAGCGGTGGCCGAGGCCGAGGGCCGCAACCGGTTCGGCCACGGGTGGGCCCTCGCGGCCAAGGCCGACGCCGAGGAGTTCCTCCGGCGGGGCCGTTCGGCCCGCAGGACCCGGGCGGAAGCGACCGGGATCCTCGATGACCTTGGGGTGGTCGAGTTGCCGATCATCCCACTTCCCAAGTAACACGATGAACCACCACGGCGGAGGGCAGAAGGTGAGCGACGACTACGGCATCGGCCACGGAGCGGACTCGGCTGGCGCCGAGTCGCTGCAGCTGCGGGTCGAAACCGGCACCCACAGCGGCACCATCACCCACCTCGCGGTCGATCCGCTGTGGCCGGTGGTGGTCTCCGCCGGTCGGGACAAGCGGGTCCGGCTGTGGCACGGGCCCGAGCCGCTCGACCTGACCGGCCGCCTCGGTTCCGGCGATGTCGGCCGGGTCGAGGCGGTGACGCTGGCGCTCGGGGGACTGGTCCTGGTCGCCGCCAGGGTCGGCACCGGCCGCTCGGTGCTCCGCTGCTACGAGGCCGGCGGCGGTGAGCTGCTGCAGGCCGTTCCGTTCGACGGGGTGATCGTGGCCATGGCGGTCGCCCAGTCCGATGCTGCCGATCTCGTCGTTGCCATCGACGACGGGACGCAGGGCCGACTGGAGCTTCACCGACTCCTTCGGCTGGTCTTCGGCCGGGACGAAATCGAGGACGAGCTGCCGGATTTCGGCGCCGCCGGCGCCCCGGTCGCTACGGTCCCGCTCGCCGAACGGCCGGCGGCGATGGCACTGGCTCCGGTCGACGACGGCGATGCCAAGATGGTCGTCGTCACCTCGGTGTTGCGGGCACCGCCCCAACGGTTCCGGGTCGAACCGCCCCGGCTCGAGCCCTGGCCGTTCGAACACGAGGACGACCTGCCGGCGGTCGGTCGGGCTGCGGCGGTCGCCATCGGCAATGACCTGATCGTCCTGGCCGGCGAGGATTCCGGACTGACCGTCCTGTCCGGGGACGGCCTGCCGATCGAGATCTCGGCCGACCTGATCGGTGCGGCGGGCCGGGGGCGCCCGGCCGGGGTTGCGCTCTCGCCGGACGGCACGCTCCTCGCCGTCGGGTCCCGGGCCGGTGACCGGTCCCTGGTGACGGTCCACGACGTCCTCGACCGCTTCGAAATCGTCGGCTCCCGGCCCTATGACGACGACGCCTCGGTCGTCGGGTTCCTGGCCGACGACCGGGTGGTGTCCGCTGGCGGCAGCCGGCACACGATCCGGTCCTGGAACCCGTGGTCGAAGGAGGACCGGGACGGCGACCGGGCCGTGATCGGGGCTGGCCAGACCATCGACGCGGTCGGGCTCCACGGCTCGCTTGTCGGTCTCGGGCGGCCGGACGGGCCCGGCGTCCAGACGGCCGCTGCCGCGATGACCGAGGACCCCGGGTCGGTCGAGCACCTCCCGCCGCACCTCCGTCCCCTCGAGCAGCGGTTCGACCTCGACCGCCTGATCCTCCATCCGCCGGCGGCCGAGGCGGATGTCGAGGTCCCGCTCGAGCGATTCGCTCGGGCCGCCCACGACGGCGTCCAGGACCGGTCGCTCGTCCTCGACGGCGGCCAGCTCTACCTCGACCCGGAGGGTGAGCCGCTGACCGGTCACGGGCGGTTCCAGACCCATCGGCCGACCGCGTTCGCCCTCGTCCCCCGATCGGACGGGCCACCGGCGACCGTGGTCGGCGACCGGTCTGGCACGGTTCGGGTGTTGCTCCCCGACGGTGACGGTGGCCTGGCGGGACGGACCCTGATCGGCCACGGTTCGGCCGTGCTCGATGTCGCCGTCGATGGGGCCTGGATCGCAACCAGCGGACGGGACCAGGTGGTCCGGCTGTGGTCGCGGCGGGCCGCGGTCGATCTGCATCCCGACCCGACGGCGCCGGACGCCGTCCTGGACCCGGCCCTCAACCTGTTCGTTGCCGCAAGCGACGAGTGGATCCTGTGGAGCCGGTCCGGTTACTACGCATCGAGTCCCTACGGCGATCAACTGATCGAGTTCCACCTCGACACCGGCGACGAGCGGACCTCACGGAGCCTCGCCGGCGACCGGTTCGTCAAACACCTGTACCGGCCGGACGTGATCCGGGCCATCCTGGAGACCGGGAGCGAGGAGGCGGCCCTCACCTCACTCGGGATGGAACCGGTCGACCTGGTCGCCGCCGCCCCGCCGATCGTCGAGCTGCTCGAAGAGTCCGAGGAGCTGGCGGACGGGACGTTCGAGCTGGTGTTCGAGGTGGTGGAGTCCCGGAGCCCGACCACCAGCATTTGGGTGCTCCAGAACGGTGTACCGGCGTTCGAGGTCACACCACAGCCGGCGGCGCCCGGTACCACCGTGCGCTATCGAACGTCGGTTCTGCTCGAACCGGGGGAGAATCAGCTGACCATCGTCGCCGAGAACGAGGTGGCCCGTGCGACGCCGGCCAGGACCTCCACCGGGGGACCTTCGACGGTTGAGGCCCGTTCGCCCCTGCTCGACGGGGTGAGCGACGTATCGGTCGAGGAGGAGCTGATTGCCGAGGCCATCGTGTCCGAGGAGGTGATTGCCGAGGAAGATCTGGCCGATCAGGAGGTCGGGATCGACGAGGACACCGGCGCCGAGGACGAAGACGGTGCGCTGACCGCGGACGGGGTGGCGGCAGCGCCGGAGCCGCCAGGGTCTGCGGTGGCGGTCGACGCCTCGGCCTCGACCGCCGAGCTGGTGGTCCGGTTCCGGGCCGCAGAGGAGGAGGTCGACCTGGCGATCGCCGCGGCCAGGAACGGGGAGGAGGTGTGGCGAGCCGACGTCGCCGCCGGCGTCTCGTTCGAGGCCGCCCTCACCATCCCGTTGACCGGCGGGCAGAACGACGTCGTGGTCACCGCCGAGGACCCGCACAGCGGCGAGGTTCACGCCGACCTGCTCGCCGGTTGGATCGACCTCAACCCGGCCAGACCGGTGGTCATCGACGGGCCAGAGGTCGGTGGCATGCAGGACGCCCCTGGCCCCGGGCCCCGCCCCGTGCCGGAGCGAGGCCCGACCACCGAGCCGGCCCCTGTCCCGGACGACTGGATACGCCACACGGTGACCGCGGGGGAGACGGCGAGCGACATCGTTCGAACCCACCTCGGCGACGGGGCCAAGGTCGCCGTGCTGTTCGCCGCCAACCCGTCGATCGATCCGATGTTGCCGCTACCGGTCGGTTTCGAGGTGCGGCTGCCGCCCCCGGTGGACGCCGACCCGGGTGACGGCAGCGAGGACGAGATCGATCTGTCAGGCGAGGACGGTGCCGAGCGGGACCCGGCCTCCGGCCCGGTACCGGGTAACGAGGCAATGAGCGTGCCCGGCTCCGGGACCAAGGGGACCGGAACCGTCATCCAACCGCCGGCCGAGGAGGCCGGAAAGCCGAACCTCTATCTGCTGTCGATGGGGGTCACCGAGCTGCTCCCGGCGCCGGACCAACTGGCCGATCTGCGTTGGACCGGAGACGACGCCATCTCCATCTCCGAACGGTTCGCCGCCTGCCAGGGGGTCAACTTCGGTCTGGTCGAGCGGATCGGGCGCAACGGGAGCCCCTACATCGTCGGTCGGGAGGCGACCAAGGCCAACATCGAGCAGGGGGTCGATGATCTGGCTGCCACCGTCCGGGCCCGGGCCGCAGCCAAGCGGAGCGCCGGCGACCCGACCACAGACATCACCGTGCTGTTCTTCTCCGGTCACGGCGTGGCCCGGCCGGAGGCCCCACCGCCGGGCACCACGGCGTCCGCCGGGGCAACGCCCCAGGGTCCCGAGGGGCTGTACCTGATCCCCCATGATCACGACCCGGCCCGGTGGCGGGAGACCTCGGTCTCCCTGGTCGAGATATCCGAAACCCTCTCGTCGCTGCCGAAGACCGAGCTGGTCATCCTGATCGATGCCTGCCGGTCCGGCTTTGCCGGCACCAGCCTGGTCCGCAAGATCCAGGCCGAGCAGTTCGGCAAGCGGCTGGAGTCGATCACCCCGCGGACGATCTACGTCCTCAGCTCGACCGCCAGGGAGCTCGACTCCTACGAGTACCGGCTCAAGAGCCCGTACGATCCCGCGGCGCCAAACCGAACCTTCGTCGGCCACGGCCTGTTCACCCACGCCATCCTCAAGCGGCTGGACGAGGCCGATGCCAGGGGTGAGGCGCTCTCGGTCCTGGAGCTCGGGGCCGCCATTCACCGGCAGTTCGACACCTGGCGATCCTGGCAGGCATTCGCCAGGCGGAACATGCGGCAAGATCCGTGGTATCGGTTCTACCGTGACGTCAGACATTTCGACTTCTACAAGCGCTGACCGATCCCAGCGACACGACCACCAACAGCAATCCACAGAAAGGCACGGGCCATGGCCGATTCCACCGAAGTAGCAGTCATCGATCTGACAAACACCACCGAGGCTGCGCTGGTCGTCAGCCTGGTCGTTGGCGAGGCGGTCCATGAGATCGTCACCCTGCAACCGGGCGAGACGACCCGCCAGGTGACCCCGAGCGGGGTCTCGTGGCGGTTCAGCGCCGCCACCGCCGGCGCCGAGAAGGCGGCCGGTGCAGGCCAGACATCGGAGGGCGAGATCGACGGTGACGGCGGCGACAAGGGCGGCGGTCGGACGATCCGCAGCTGATGCCCGAACGGGTGCGGCCGGGCGTGACCAACGGCCGCACCCCACCCCGGTAGGCTCGACTCCGGCCCATCATGAGGAGGTCCAGCCACCGTGGACTACGCATCAGCCGACCTGGCGGCCCGGGTCGAGGAAGCGGAGATCTACTCGGTCGCGGTCAGAACCTCGCTGAGTGTCGCCCCCTTGCTGTCCGAGCGGCTCGGCAACCGGGTGTTGCTCAAGCGGGAGGATCAGCAACCGACCTTCTCGTTCAAGACCAGGGGCGCGGCCAACAAGGTTCTCGGCCTCCCAGACGATGCGCTGGCCAGGGGCGTGATCTGCAGCTCGGCCGGCAACCATGCCCAGGGCGTGGCCCTCGCCGCGTCCCGGCGGGGCACCCGAGCCATCATCGTCATGCCCGAGACGACGCCAGAGATCAAGATCGATGCGGTCCGGGCGCTCGGCGGAGAGGTCGTGCTCCACGGCGAGAGCTACGACGATGCCCAGACCCTGGCCCTGGCCCGGGCCGAGGCGGAAGGTCTGGCGTTCGTCCACCCGTTCGACGACCTGTCGGTGATCGCCGGCCAGGGCACGATCGGCCGGGAGATCCTGGACCAGGTCACCGGCGATCTCGATGCGGTGTTCGTCCCGGTCGGAGGCGGCGGTCTCGCCGCCGGCATCGCCACCTACATCAAGGTCAAGCGGCCCGAGGTCAAGGTGTTCGGCGTCGAGCCGGTCGATGCGGCCAGTATGGCCGCGGCATTGGACGCCGGTCGTCCGGTGACCCTTGACCAGGTGGGGAGCTTTGCCGACGGCGTTGCGGTCAAGCGGGTTGGGGAGCGGACCTTCGATTTCTGCCGCCGTCACCTCGACGGCATCGTGACGGTCACCACCGACGAGCTGTGCACGGCCATCCGCGACATCTTCGAGGACACCAGGACCATCGTCGAGCCGTCAGGGGCGTTGGCGGTTGCCGGCATACGCCGGTGGGTCGAGCAGGAATCGGCCCAGGATCGGACCCTGGTAGCGGTCAACTGCGGGGCCAACATGAACTTCGACCGCCTCGGCCATGTGACCGAACGGACCGCGATCGGCGAGAATCGGGAGGCGATCCTGGCGGTGGAGATCCCGGAGCGCAAAGGCAGCTTCCTCCAGTTCTGCCGGGCCATCGGTGAGCGGCACGTCACCGAGTTCAACTACCGCCGGAATCGGGCCGACCGGGCCATGATCTTCGTCGGCCTCGAGCTGCGGGGCGGCGAGACCGATCGGATGGCGCTGGTCGATCATCTGAAGAGTCAGGGGTACGAGGTCGCCGACCTGACCGAGAACGAGATGGCGAAGGTCCATGTCCGTCACCTGGCCGGCGGGGTGGTGTCTGATGTGGCGGCCGAGCGGGTCTATCGGTTCGAGTTCCCGGAGCGGCGGGGCGCGCTGTTGGCCTTCCTCCATGCGGTCGGGATCGACTGGAACATCACCCTGTTCCACTATCGAAACCACGGCAGCGACTACGGCCGGGTGCTGGTCGCGGTCGAGGTCCCGGAGCCGACCAGGGCCGAGTTCCAACGGCACCTGGACGACCTTGGCTATCCGTACTGGGACGAGACGGACAACGACGCCTACCGCCTGTTCCTCAAGGGCTGAGCCGGGGCGTCAGCCGGCCGGTTCCTCCGGCGACTCGACAAGCTCCTCGCCGTAGTCCTCGGTCCCGGTGGCCAGGATCGGCCGATCGGCGAGGACGACCGGGGGCTCCGGCTCATCGTCGGCCACGATGCCGGCCCGCCGGAGCGTCGACGGCCTGAGCTCGATGGTCTTGGTCGCCTCGGCGGCGATGTCCGGGTCATCATCGCCGTCCTCGTCCTGGGTGGTGTCCTCGTCCCTGGCGGTGTCCTCGTCGTCGCCGTCGAGCACCTCGTCGGTGCCGGCCCGGGCGGCGTCATCGTCCAGGCCGGTGTCCGGCGGGCCGCCGGTGTCATCTGGAACGGTCGGGCCGTCATCGGCCGGATCGAGACCGAGTGGTGCCTCGACATCCTCGCTCGGGCGCTCCGCCTCCGTGAGGTCGATGACGGCATCCGGTTCGGCGTCGACCGTCTCGTCCGGGACCTCGAGCGGTGGTTCGCCGCCATCGATCGGTTGGTCCGGACCTGCGCCCGTAACCCCCGGCTCCGACTCCTCGCCCGCCGGGTCACCCGGTGCGTCTTCCGCACCGTCCACCGGCGAGTCGTCGGTCGGCGGTTCGCCCCGGTCCGGCTCGGCCGCCTCGAGCGGCGGCGCCATCTCGGCCGGCTCGTCGTCCGGGGCCCCATCGCCGGCACCGTCGACTGCAGCGACGCCATCGGTGGCCGCGGCCGCCTCGATCTGGGCCGCCTCGGCCGCGACCGCAGCCGGCGACCGGACCACCGACCGCAGGTCGCGGGGTCCCCGGGGGCCCTGGCGGGCCGCCCGTCCCTCGGCGGCGGGACCGGAGGCCAGCTCGATCGTGTCGGTGGCCATCGACTCGATCGGGGTCGGCACCTCGGCCGGGATCGGGCTGATGGCGGCCACCGGCACCCGGTCGACGATGGCGGCGGCCAGCGCCAGTCCGACGGCGAGCAGGGCCGCACCGACCACGGCCGGAAGTACAAGGGTCCAGGGATTGTCCCCATAGGTGGCGATGCCGGTTGCGGCCAGGGCGCCGAGGTCGGCGGTGCCGGGGCCCCGGGACGAGGTGGTGACCCCCATCATGCCGGTCACGATCCTGGCCGCGACCGCCAGGGAGGCAACCACGAGGCCGCCCGCGGTCAGCCAACGGAGCCGCTCGCCGTCTGTGGCCAGGGCCCGGTCTGCCAGCCTGGTCGCGATCGGGATGAGCCCGGCTGCGGTCACCGCGACCACGATCGGTCGGGCCTCGGACCCCTCGACCGAACCGTCGGCGACGACGGCCAGTGGCACCAGCAGGACGAGTGGCCACCAGGCCACATCGAGGAGCGCCCCGTACAACCGCCGCAGGACGGTTGGGAGGTACCGGCCAAGTGCGGCGAGAACGACGCCGATCATGACTGCCGGAAGGGCAGCGGTCACACCGGCCACGATGGTCGGCCCGAGTGCGACCGTGACCAGCTCGACCAGGCTCCGACCGCTGTCGTCCGTGCCGAGCCACGGGCCGCCGAAGGTCGGGACCTGGGCTGAGGCGGCCGGATCGACGGGGTCGACCTCGATCAGGAGATAGCCGACGGTTGCGATCAGGGTCGCCGAACCGAGCGCAGCGAGCAGCGGCCAGGTCGACTCCGCCACCGTGGTCGGTGCCGGGTCGTCGTGCGGGGCCAGGTCGTCGAGCAGCAGCGGGACCAGGTCGATGGCCAACGCCAGGACGGCCCCGCCGACGGCGATCACCGGCACCAGGTCGAGGGCGGCGATGGCGTCGCCGCCGGTCAACCGGTCGGCGAACCGGCCGAACAGGCCGTCGTAGCCGGAGAGGATCTCGGCCGTCGCCAACGCCAGCACCATGCTGGTCGTCGGGAAGGCCAGCCGCCGATCGATCGACGGCCTCGCCGCCAACAGCGCGGTGGCGGGGGCAAGCCCGAAGGTCGTGGCGGCCCGGCCGCCCCGACGATCGTCGATCAGGAGCGCAGCCATCGACGGGGCAATGGCCAGGCCGACGGCGGCGCCCCAGGCGGCCAGGAACCGTGCCCCGTCGGCCACCGAGGTGTCGAGCGTGACCGGCCGGTCCGGGATGATGCCCCGGTCGCCGGCCCACCACAGCAGGGGGAACAGGGCGAGCCCGGGCAGTGCCAGCCCGAGCGTCGGAGTGGCCAGGATGCCGAGCAGCCTGCTGCCGATCCGGAAGCGGACGAGGCAGATCGAGACCGCAGCGAACGCGAGGCCCATGGCGGTGGCGACCGCGGCCAACATCATCGTGCTGCCGAGAGCCTGGACCACATCGCTGTTCGGTGTCAGCGCATCGGCCAACCACGGGCCATAGGCCTCGAGCGAGCCGCCACGGTCGGCCGGTGCCATCTCCCGAACCAACCGGTGGGCGAGCGCGGTGGCGCCGACCACGATCAAGGCGACCCTGGTCAGGGCGATGCCGAGGCTCCAGGGAGCCGAGACCGGTGGTTCCGCCATGCGCACGCTCATATTGTGCCGTCGTCGCCCCGCTGTCGGTCAAGCACCTTCGACAACCACCCGGCGGTGGGGCTCAGACCTCGGCCAGCGCCCGGGTGATGTCCTCGACCGCAGCCTTGCCGTCGCCGAACAGCATCAGGGTGTTGTCGGCGGCGAACAGCGGGTTCGGGATGCCGGCGAACCCGGGACTGAGCGACCGCTTGACCACCACGACGGTTCGAGCCCGGTCGGCGTCGAGGATCGGCATGCCGGCGATGGGGCTGTCCGGGTTCTCCCGAGCCTCTGGGTTCACCACGTCGTTTGCGCCGATGATGATCACCACGTCGGTCTGCTCGAAGGTCGGGTTGACGACCTCCATCTCGAGCAGCTGTTCGTATGGGATCTCGGCCTCGGCAAGTAGCACGTTCATGTGGCCAGGCATCCGCCCGGCGACCGGGTGGATGGCGAAGACCACCTCGACCCCGTCGGCCTCCAACGAGCGGGTCAGGTCCCGGACCGCGTGCTGGGCCTGGGCCACCGCCATCCCGTAGCCGGGCACGATGGCCACCCGCTGGGCGGTCTCGAGCAGCATCGCCACCTCGTCGGCCGAGGACGAGGTGACCCGGCCGGCGTAGACCTCGTCGGCGTCCGCCAGCTCGCCGCTGACCTCGATCGAGCCGAACAGCACGTTGGTCAGGGTCCGGTTCATGGCCACGCACATGATCCGGGTCAGGATCAGGCCGCTCGCTCCGACCAGGGCCCCAGCGATGATCAGCAGGCTGTTGCCGAGGATGAACCCGGCGGTCGATGCGGCGAGCCCGGACAGTGAGTTCAGCAGGGCGATCACGACCGGCATGTCCGCCCCGCCGATCGGCAGGACGAGGGTGACCCCGGCGACCAGGCCGATACCGATGATGGCCCACATCCAGAACGAGCCCGGGTTGAGGACCAGTCCGATGCCGAGGCCGACGATCAGGGCCGCCACCGCCAGGTTGAACCACCGGATCCGGGGGTCCGGGGCGGCGCCGCCGGGGAGGATCTCCTGCAACTTGGCGAAGGCGATCAAGCTGCCGGTGAAGGTGACGGCGCCGATGGCCAACGTGGCGGCGGTTGCCGCCGAGCCGTCGGTCGTGTGCTCGTCGAGGTCGATGGCGACCACGAAGCTGGCCGCTCCGACCAGCACCGAGGCCGCGCCGCCGAAGCCGTTGAACAGGGCGACCAGCTGGGGCATGCCGGTCATCTGGACTCGGACCGCGAGCGTGGCGCCGATGGCTCCGCCGACGACCAGCCCGGCCAGCAGCACCCAGTAGCTGACGATGGCCTGGTCGGTCAGGGTGACGATGATGGCCAGCAGCATCCCGGAGGCGCCGAGCTGGTTGCCCCGGACCGCGGTCCGGGGCCGGGCCAGGCCCTTGAGGCCGAGAATGAACAGTGCGGCGGCGATCAGGTAGCCGATCTGGATCAGGTCCGACATGGTCAGCGCTTCCTCGAGAACATGCCGAGCATGCGGTGGGTGACCAGGAACCCGCCGACCACGTTGATCGTTGCCAGTGCCACCGCACCGAAGGCCAGCACGGTGGCCAGGGTGGAGTGGTCGGCGCCGGCGGCACCGAGTGCGCCGATCAGGGTGATGCCGGAGATCGCATTCGACCCTGACATCAGCGGGGTGTGGAGCGTCGGTGGGACCTTGGTGATCAGCTCGACGCCGAGGAACACCGCGAGTACGAACAGGGTCAGGGCCAGTAGGAACGTCATGGGGAGTCCTCCGTCTCCTCGGCGGCCAACCGTTCGGCGACCCGGGGGTGGCGGACGGTGCCGCCGGTTGCGACCACCACCCCGTCGGTGATCTCGTCCTCGAGATCGAGGGTCAGGGCCGACTCGTCTGCCTCGTCCCCGGCCGGAGCGAGGTGGCGGAGCAGGGAGATCACGTTGTTCGAGAACATCTGGCTGGCCGTCGCCGCGGCCCGGGACGCCAGGTCGGTGGGGCCGAGAATCAGGACCCCGTCGTGGGTGATCTCCTCATCCGGGACCGTCAGTCGGCAGTTGCCACCCCGTTCGGCCGCCAGGTCGATGATGACCGAGCCGTCGCCCATGGCCTCGACCATCGGCGTCGTGATCAGCTCGGGGCTCGGAGCTCCCGGGACTGCGGCGGTGGTGATGACCGCATCGGCCTCGGCCAGGTAGGGGGTCAGCAGCTCGTTCTGGCGGCGGTTCAGCTCCTCGGTCTGTTCTGCCGCATACCCGCCGCTGCCCTCGGCCGGGGCGGCATCGAGGGTCAGCTCGATCGCCTTTGCCCCGAGGGACTGGATCTGCTCCATGGCCGCCGGGCGGATGTCATAGCCTTCGACCACGGCGCCGAGGCGGCGGGCGGTCGCAATGGCCTGGAGGCCGGCCACGCCGGCGCCGAGGACCACGAACCGGGAGGGTGGGACGGTACCGGCGGCGGTCATCAGCATCGGCAGCATCCGCTGCAGCTTTGCCGCGGCCAGCAGCGCCGCCTCGTAGCCGGCCACGGTGGCGGCGGACGACAACACGTCCATGGACTGGGCCTTGGTGGTCCGGGGGATCAGCTCGAGGGAGACCACGGTGGCGCCGGTGGCACCGAGCGCGGCCGCTCTGGCCGGCCGCCACAGCGGGTCGTGCTGGGCCAGGAGCACGTGGTCGGCCCCGAGCGTTGACCACTCCGGGGCCCCGATGTCCTCCTCGGTCGGGCCGTGGACGCCGGTGATGACGCCTCCGTCGCCGATCACGGCCGACCGCTGGGCAACGGTGGCCCCGGTGTCCCGGTATGCCTCGTCTCCGAAGCCGGCCCGAAGGCCGGCCCCGACCTCGACGATGACCTCATGGCCATCGCCGATCAGGGCCGCGGCGCCGGTTGGCGTCAGGGCGACCCGCCGCTCCCTGGCCCGGTTCTCTCGTAGTACCCCTAGTCGCATCGCCTGGATCTCATCCCGTTCTCGCCTCTGGCGTCCGCGGCAGGGTAGACCGAATGTCGCTGGCGCTGCGTACCCGATCCTGCCCGCTCGTGAGCCGAATCCTACAGCCAGCCGAGGGCCAGGGCGGCGAACGCAGCGAGCCCGATCACGATCCGGTAGTAGCCGAAGATGTCGAGGCTCCGCTCCTGGAGCCACGACACCATCCACTTGATCGAGGCCAGGGCGGCGACGAAGGCAACGACCAGGCCGATGGCCGGCGACGTCCAGCCGTACAGCTCGATCAGCTGATCGCCCTCCTGGAGGGCGGTGACGATGGTCGCTGCGCTCAGTGTCGCCAGGCCGAGCAGGAACGAGAACTCGACCGCAGCTCGCAGCGACAGCCCGACCAGCACCCCGGCCACGATGGTGATCAGGCTCCGGCTGGTGCCAGGCCACATGGCGATGGCCTGGGCGATGCCGATCAGGACCGCATGACGGAGCGTGATCTGGCCGAGTTCCAGCCCGGCCCGCTCCATCAGGCCGCTCCGGGTCAACAGCAGGATGCCGACCCCGCCGACCAGCCACGCCGCAGCGATCGGGGGGACCCCGAACAGGTTGTCCCGGACCGTGTCCACGATGAACAGGCCGATGATGGCGGTTGGGATGAAGGCGGCGATCACGGCCAGCAGGACCCGGCGGCCCTCCTCGCTGCGACCGAGCAGCCCGTCGAGCATCTGGCGGATCCGTTCCCAATAGAGGACGAACACCGCCACGATGGCCCCGGCCTGGATGCAGATGGCATAGGTCTCGAGCGCCCGCTCGGTCTCCTCGGTCTGGCCGATGCCAAGGATCTCGTTGGTGACAAGCAGGTGGCCGGTCGAGCTGACCGGGAGGTACTCGGTCAGGCCCTCGACCAGACCCAGGACGATGGCGGAGAACACCGACAGCTCATCGACCGTGCCATTGCCCTCGGTTGCAGTCTGGGCGACCAGTGCGGCCACCGGCCCGGCCACCAGGACGCCGCCGGCCCCGAGCAGGACCGCCAGGCCCGCCGATGGCCTGCGGTTGAGGATGGTGGTGCGCAACATGGCGGCCAACCCTAACGTCTGCGCCTGGCCGCAACGGCCGGTTCAGACCGGTTTCGTCTCTATCGAACGAACGTTCGATTTTCAGGTCGGGGCGACCTACGGTTGAGCCATGCATCCATCGGGCGAGGAACGACCAGAGAACGACACCGCCGAGGACTGGGAGCAGGTAAGGCGGTCGGTTGCCATGCTGCCCCCCGGCTCCTGGGCCATGCGCCGGGAGCAGGCCCTCGGGGTGCTCGAGGCGCTGATCCGGGCCCTCCGTCGGGAGTCCTAGGCAGACGCGGCGGCGATGTCTGGGCTCGGGAGCGGGGTCAGTCCAGGGCGTCGGGATCGAGCACCACGATCCGCCCCCGCCGAAGCTCGAGCACCGCCGAGTCCTGCAGCAGCTGGAGCACGCTGTTCGTCGTCGGCCTGGTGGTGCCGGCCAGCGCAGCGAGCGTTGCCTGGGTCAGTGGGATCTCGGTACCGAACAGGGCGGTCAGCTCGACCAGCCGGCGTCTGACCCGTTCCTCGGCCGGGCGGTGTCTGGCTTCGAGCACCAGCTCGTTCAACTCCCGGATCCGCTTGTCGAGCAGATTGACCAGGAGCCCGTCGAACACGGACTGGGTCCGGCGGAGTTCCTCGAACGCCGCCCGACCGAGGGTTCGGACCCGGGCCGCGGTCAGGGCCCGGGCCGTGGCGCCACGGACGTCGTCCCCGAGCAGGGCCTGTTCACCGACGATCGAGTCCGGCCCCAACACGGCGACCGCAACGGTGTCGCCCTGCTCGGTCACCCGTTCGACCAGGAGGTGGCCGGCGTCGATGACGTACATCGCATCCCCCCGCTCACCCTCCCAGAACAGCACGTCCTTGCTCGGGATGTCCCGGGGGATGAGGACGGCGTCGAGCCGCTGCCGGGCGTCGGCGTCGAGCAGTCCCATCAGCTCACCCCACATGGTTGGCAACCTAGCCAAGAATCCCCCGGTCGCGCCCTGCGGCCTGCCGACCCGGCGGTACGGTGCCGGGCATGACCACCGATGCCGCAGGCTCCGTCGACGATCAGACCACCTTCGACGTCGGACCGTTCGTCGATGAGGTCGGGGCCATGGTTCGGGCCGCCGGGCGCCGCTCGCTGGAGTGGTATCGGAACCTCGACCGGATCGAGAACAAGAAGGCCATGGCCGGGGCGGAAGGATTCGATCCGGTCACCGAGGCCGACCGGGCGGGGGGGGGCGGCCGCCCCGGCCGCCCGGGGGGTGGGGTGGACCCCCCCCCCCCCCCACGCGGGGGGGTGGGGGGCGGGGGGGGGGGGGCGGGCCGCAGGGCGCAGCACCCCCACAGCCGGGACCC
>JBCCFN010000113.1:0-16001 GCA_039029715.1 Actinomycetota bacterium
CATCACCGCCGCCCTGGCCGAGCCGGGGTCCGGGGCCTTCCGGACCAGCTTCCGTCTGGCCCGGATCCAGCTCGGCGCCCTGATCGGCCGCCTGCTGCTGCTGGCCTTCGTTGCGGCCAGCGTCATCATCGCCTTCGGGCTGATCGGCACGCCCTTCACCGCCATCGTGGGCGGGGGCTCGTCCTCGACGGTCGAGTTCGGTGCGGACACGATCCGATCCGAGGACGTCTTCGGGCCGGCGGTGACCGTGTTCGCCATCGGCTCACTGTTCAGCGCGCTCGGTCTGGGGGCCAACCATGTCCTGACAACGGTCGGGACGACCCTGCTGTACCGCAATCTCGGCGGACCGGTCGGCGGTGAGGTCCCCGGCATGGACCCGGTCCCCGCCGGTCCCGCCCAGTGGCACTCCTGAGGATCGCAAATGACCGGCGCCGACACCGATCATCCGACCCATCCAGACCTGCCGGCCGAACAGGCCTGGCTGGATGCTGCCCATCGTCATCTCCAGGCCATGCAGCGCCGGGTCACGGCCACCCGGGAGGCAAGCGACCGGGCGGTCCGTGACGAGAACACCGTGGACGCCAAGGTGGCCCAGTACCACCTTCGACGGCGGGAAGAGGACCTCCACCGGGCCACCGGTCCGCTGTGTTTCGGGCGGATCGACACCGACGAGGCCGAGCGACACTACATCGGTCGTCGCCACATCGAGGACGACAACGCCCAGCCGGTCATGATCGACTGGCGGGCCCCGGTGTCCGCCGCGTTCTACCGGGCCACCGCCGTCGATCCCTGCGGGCTGGATCATCGCCGCCGATTCAGCGTGATCGAGCAGGAGATCGTCTCGATCTTCGACGAGGACCTGACCGACCCGGAGTCGCTCGGCGCCTCCGGCCTCCCCGACCCGCTCCTGGCCGAGCTTGAGCGGTCACGGACCGGGCAGATGCGCGACATCGTGTCGACGATCGCGGCCGAGCAGGACGTCATCATCCGGGCCCCGCTGGCCGAGCTGTTGGTGGTCCAGGGCGGTCCCGGCACCGGCAAGACGGCGGTCGGCCTCCATCGAGCGGCGTTCCTGCTGTTCCAGCACCGAGAGACCTTGATCGAACGCGAGGTGCTCGTGCTCGGCCCGAATCCGCTGTTCCTCCGCTACATCGCCGAGGTGCTGCCGTCGCTGGGGGAGACCTCGGTTCGACAGGCAACGGTCAGCGGCCTGCTTGCGGCCAAATACCGGGTCCGGGCGGTCGACGAAGCGCCGGTGGCCCGGATCAAGGGCGATGCCCGGATGGCGGCCGTGATCGAGGCGGCGATACGGGATCGGATCCGAGTTCCGGCCGATGGTCTGGAGGTCCGCTCCGGCCTGGCCGTCGTCCGGTTCAGCGCCGATGACCTGGACGCCATGGTCAAGACCGTCCTGTCCCGGCGGCTACCGGTCAACCAGGGCCGAGACGTGTTCCGCCAGATGGTCGTGGCCGAGAGCTGGCGGCGCCACGCCGCTCGGCTGGATACAGACCCCGGCACCGAGCCGGTGTTCACCTCCGGGATTCGGGGGGACAAGGGGTTCAAGACCGCGATCGACAAGATGTGGCCGAACCTGACCGCGGCCGTGATCATCCGGGGCCTGTTCGGCTCGGCCAGACGGCTGGCCTCGGCCGCAGACGGGATCCTCGACCGGGACGAGCAGGCGGCGCTGAAGCGGACGTCTGCCCGCAAGCCGGCCGATGAGCCGTGGACAGACGCCGACCTGCCCCTGCTCGATGAGGCCGAGGCCCGCCTGTCCGGGGTTCCGGCCCGGTACGGCCACGTGGTCGTCGACGAGGCCCAGGACCTGTCGGCCATGGCCCTCCGGCTGGTCGGCCGGCGCACGGAGCGGGGATCGATGACCGTGCTCGGCGACCTGGCCCAGGCCACCGCCCTCCATGCCCCCGGAAGCTGGGATGTGGCGGTGGGGGCACTGCTCGACGGTCTCGGTGAGGTCGATGGGGAGGTCGAGGTCCATCACACCGAGTTGACGGTCGGCTACCGGGTGCCGGCCGCCATCCTCGACGTGGCCAACCGCTTGTTGCCCCACGCCGCACCGACGGTCACGCCTGCGGTGTCGGTTCGACTCGGTGGGGAGCCCCCGCTGGTGTTGGCCACAGACGAGGCCGGACTGGCCGCGGCGGTGGTCAGCGAGGTCCGGGCGGCGGCCGAGCGGACGGCCAGCGTGGCCGTCGTTGCCGTCGACCAGGCGATGCCGGCCATCGAGGCGGCCATGGTCGAGGCCGGCGTTGCGGTCGACCGGGTCGGTCGATCCGGGCTGCCGGGTCGTGATGCGGTGGCGATCGTGTCTCCACTTGCGGTCAAGGGGCTGGAGTTCGATGCGGTCGTCGTGGTCGAGCCGGCCGCCATCGCCCAACTGGAGCACGGGCTCCGCCACCTCTATGTGGCCATGACCCGAGCGGTCAAGCATCTCGGCATCGTGCACGCCGGCCCGCTGCCACCGGAGCTCGGCGATCCGGACATCTGGTAGATCCAGCAGCGGGGAATCGTCGTACTACCGGCCCGACGGCCCGCCCCGGGGTGGATCAGGGTCCGACCAGGGTTGTCCCCGATTGTGACTCGGGGTCGCTCGGCCTGATGATGGAACCATGAATCGCTTGCTCGCACCTCCAAACGGCGGCCATCTCGCCATGGCTGCGCTGGCCCTGGCGGGCCGGATCCTGTTCGGCGGGATCCCGCTCATCGGCGGCCTGATCGGCTTCGTCCTACTGCTGGTCATCCTGTACCACCTGTTCAAGGTGGCAACCAACCTGCTCCGGGACCGGGTGCCGGCCTGATCCGACCTCGACCACCCGGTGGCCAAGACCTGACGGCGGCCGGCCCCGGCGCGACACTGGGTCGATGAAGGAGACCCTCCAGCCCGGCCTGTCCTCGGTGGCCACCTACGTGGTGACCGAGGACATGTCGCCCCCGCACCTGCCGACCAAGGTCCTGTCGACCCCGGACATGATCCGGCTGATCGAGCAGACCTGCTTACTCCTGGCCCAGGACCATCTGGGCGAGGGGCAGACCACGGTCGGCATCCACGTCTGCGTCAGCCACGTGGCGCCGGCCGAGTGCGGTGAGGAGGTGGCGGTGGCCTGCGAGCTGACCGACCGAGACCGCAAGAAGCTGACGTTCACCACCACCGTGACCTGCGGTGAGCGCACCCTGTCGGAGGGCACCCATGATCGGTTCGTCGTCGGGGGCTGACCGGCGGTCCGCCGCCGACGATTCCGGCGCCGGCGCTCAGATGTCAAGCAGGTCCTGGTCGACCAGGCTGG
Organism: Actinomycetota bacterium; assembly: GCA_039029715.1. Taxonomy (GTDB): domain Bacteria; phylum Actinomycetota; class Acidimicrobiia; order Acidimicrobiales; family SZUA-35; genus JAHELU01. The sequence continues at coordinate 3,303 of JBCCFN010000113.1, forward strand.
AGTTGGAGACGATGTAGTCCTTGCGGGTGGCGACGTCGCTGCCCATCAGGACATCGAACAGCCGCTTTGCCTTCTCGGCCCGCTTGCCGTCCTCCATCCCCATCCGCTTGAGGACCCGCGTCTCCCGATTGAGGGTGGTCTCGGCCAGCTCTTCGACGTTCATCTCGCCGAGGCCCTTGAACCGCTTCCACTTCTCGAGCGGGACCCCGATCTCCTCGCTGATCCTTGCCCGCTCCTCGTCGTCGTAGGCGTAGATCTGCTCACCCTTGTGCTTGGTCGCGAACAGCGGCGGTTGGGCGGCGTAGACCATCCCGTGCTCGAGCAGCGGGCGCATGTGGTGGTAGATCAGCGTCAGCAGGAGGCAGCGGATGTGGCTGCCGTCGACATCGGCATCACAGAGGATGATGATCCGCCCGTACCGGGACTGGGTGACGTCGAAGTCCGGGCCGGAGCCGGCGCCGATGGCGGTGATGAGCGCCTGGGCCTCGGCGTTCTCGATGACCTGCTTGAGGCTGGCCTTGCCGGCGTTGACCACCTTGCCCCGCAGCGGCAGGACGGCCATGGTCTCGGAGTCCCGGCCCTGCTTGGCCGGTCCGGCGGCCGAGTTGCCCTCCACGATCAGCAGCTCGGAGTCCCCGCCGTGGACCCGGCAGTCTGCCAGCTTGTCCGGCATCCCGGTCGAGCTGAGATTGGCCGCCTTCCGCCGGAGGTCGAGCTGCTGCTTGGCCGCCACCCGGTTGATGATGGCCTGGGTCATCTTCTCCCGGAGGGCGTTGATCTGGGACTTCTTGCCGCCCCCGGACGCCCAGTCGGTGAACCCGGACTTCACCGTCTCGTAGACCAGGTTCTGGATGGCCGGGGTCCCGAGCTCCTGCTTGGTCTGGCCCTTGAACTGCGGCTCCGGGAAGGTGACCTTGACCGCCGCCACCAGGCCCTCCTGGACGTCGGACGGGGTGGCCCGGTCGTTGTTCTGCTTTGCCAGCTTCTTCAGCTTCTTGGCGTCCGCAAGCAGGAGTTCGTTGGCCACCCGGGACAGGGCCCGCTCGAACCCGGCGACATGGGTCCCGCCGTCGCTGGTTGGGATCGTGTTGACGAAGCTGACGATCGTGGTGTCGAAGCCCTTGACCCAGCGGGCGGCCACGTCGACCGTGCAGGCCCGGGTCACCGTCGTCATCCGCCCGTCGACCGGGACCTTCTCCTCGAAGCTGCCCTCGTCGTGGATGGTCAGGATGTCTGTGATGTTCTCCCCGATCGACAGGAAATCGACGTAGTCGGCCAGTCCACCGTTGGCAACGAACGTCTCCGGCTTGCGGCCCTGGCCGCGCTTGTCGTGGAGCTTGACCTGGAGGCCGGGGACCAGGAAGCAGACCCGGGCCACATGGTCCCGGATCTGCTCGTAGTCCAGCCGGGCGTCGGCGTCGAAGACGTCGAGGTCCGGCCAGAACCGGACCCTGGTCCCGGACCGGCTTGCCGGGATCTTCTTCACCTTCGCCAACTTGGAGGTCGGCTTGAACTTGCCTGACGACAGGTAGTTTCCCGGCTCCCGCTCCAGGAACACCAGGCGGTGGGTCGCCCCGTCCCGGTCGACCTCGGCCACCAGCTTGGACGACAGGGCGTTGACCACCGACGCCCCGACCCCGTGCAGGCCACCGGAGGCGCTGTAGGCCCCGGACCCGAACTTGCCGCCGGCATGGAGCTCGGTGAACACCACCTCCAGTGCGGTCCGGCCGTCATCCTTGCGGCCGATCGGGATGCCTCGCCCGTCATCGGTGACCTCGACCGATCCGTCCTTGTGGAGGGTGACGTCGATGGTGGAGGCGAACCCGGCCGCCGCCTCGTCGACCCCGTTGTCGATGATCTCCCACACCAGGTGGTGCAGGCCTTCGGTCCCGGTCCCGCCGATGTACATGCCAGGGCGTTTCCGGACCGCGTCAAGGCCCTCGAGGACCTGGATCTTCGACTGGTCGTAGTCGTTGGAGCGGCGACCGGCGCCATTGCTGGCCGTCGGCCGCTTGGCCGTCTTGGCAGACGCTGCGCTGGTCTTCTTCCTGGTGGCCTTGGCCCCGGAGGCTGCGGTCGCCCGCGTTGTCGTCTTCTTGGCTGCCATCGCGCTCGTCTCTCTGTCTACCAGCGCAGCGAACCGATGCCGAGAATTCGGCGGTCGGTCCGTACGCTCGCGCCGTCCCGTCTGGTCGGGCGCAGTTTCAGTGCCACCGGCACGTTGTCCGGCTTGGTTGCGGAGTCGGCCTGGCCGACCACGCACATCGTCCGCTCCAGCGGGCCGACCCAGGCGTAGTCGATCCGGGACTCGTCCTTGAACTTGGTGATCCGCACGCCACCGGTGCCCCGGCCCTTCGACGGGATCTCCTCGGTCGAGGTGGCCTTGGCCGTGCCTCGATCGGTGACGGTGACCACGACGGCCTGGGCGTCTCCCGGCCCGGCCCCGACCACCCGGGCCTTGCCCCGGAGCTTGATCCCGGCCACGCCCTTGGCCGCCGGGCCCTGGGTGCTGACGTTGGTGATCGGGGTCCGAAGCGCCTGGGCGTCCGAGGTCACGAGGACCAGCTCCTCGGCGTCGGTGGCGGCAAAGGCGGCAACCACCCGATCTCCGGTTGCCAGCTTGATGTAGGGCCGTCCGGACCGGAGTTCGGCCAGGATCCCCCGATCCAGGCGCTTGACCATGCCGGCTGCGGTCACCACCGTGATCGGGTCCCCGTCGACGGCGGCGATGGCCACGATCGAGTCGCCCTTGTCCGCCGGATAGACCTCGCCGATCGCCTTGCCCCGGCTCCGGCCGCCGACCTCCGGCACATCTGCCGCTGTCACCTTCAGCAGCTTGCCGGCGGCGGTGAAGGCCAGGACCGGCTGGCGGAGGGTGGTGGCGACCACCGAGTGGATCACGTCATGACGGGACGGGCTGTAACTCTTGGAGGTCCCGGTCGGTTCCCGGCCGAGCAGCCCGGAGGCGGTGAAGCTGACCACGCAGGGGTCGTCCGGGAGGTCGACGACGACCTGCTCCTCGAGCGCCGCCAGGTCCGGCACGTCGCCACCGCTCATGATCCGGGTCCGGCGGGGGTGGCCGTACTTCTCGACCATCTCCGCCAGTTCGTTCAGCACGATCGTCCGACGCCGCTGCTCGGAGCCGAGGATCTTCTTCAGCTCGGCGATCGTGGTCTCCAACTCCTGCTTCTCCTCGACCAGCTCGTCGTAGGCCAGGGCGGTGAGGCGGCGGAGCCGGAGCTCGAGGATGTGCTCGGCCTGGATCTCGGTCAGGTCGAGCCGCTCCATCAACCGGGTCCGAGCCTCGCCCGAGTTCGCGGACGAGCGGATGATGGCGACCACCTCGTCGATGTTGTCGATGGCGATCAGCAGGCCCTCCACGATGTGGAGTCGTTCCTCGGCCTTCCGGAGCCGGTACTCGGTCCGCCGGACCACCACGTCCAGCCGGTGCTCGATGTAGTAGCGGCACAGGTCGTAGAGGCCGAGGGTGGTCGGGACTCCGTCGACCAGGACGACGTTGTTGATGCCGAAGGTCTCCTCCATCGGGGTCAACCGGTAGAGCTGTTCCAACAGCAGCTCGGGGTTGACGCCGGTCTTGCACTCGACGACCAACTTCAGCCCCGCCTTGCGGTCAGACAGGTTCTTGACGTCGCTGATGCCGTTGAGCCGACCGGCGTTGATCAGATCCTTGATCTTGCCGATGACACGCTCCACCCCGACCAGGTACGGCAGCTCGGTGATCTCGAGGCCCTGGCGGGCCCGGGTGATGTTGACGATCTCGGCCTTGGCCCGGATCCGGACGGTGCCCCGGCCGGTCTCGTAGGCCTCCCGGATCCCGTCGTCGATCAGGATGCCACCGGATGGGAAGTCGGGGCCGGGGATGACCGCCATCAGCTCGTCGATCGTCGGTTTCGGCCGGCGCTTGGTCATGACCAGCTTGATCGCCTCGTAGACCTCGCCGAGGTTGTGGGTCGGCATGTTGGTCGCCATACCGACGGCGATGCCCGACGTCCCGTTGACCAGCAGGTTGGGGAGCAGGGCCGGGAGGTAGCCGGGCTCAACGCTCTCGCCGTCGTAGGTCGGGCGGAACTCGACGGTGTCCTCGTCGATCTCGCCGAGCAGGTCGAGGGCCGCCGGGGTCAGCCGGCACTCGGTGTAGCGATAGGCGGCCGGCGGATCGTCGAGGCTGCCGAAGTTGCCCTGGGGGTCGACCAGGGTGACCTGTTTTGCGAAGTCCTGGCCGAGCCGGACCAGCGTGTCGTAGATGGCGCCGTCGCCGTGGGGGTGGAATCGAGCCATGACGTCGCCGACGACGTGGGCGCACTTGCGGTGTGGCCGGTCCGGGTAGAGCCGCATCTGCAGCATCGAGTAGAGGATCCGCCGCTGCACCGGCTTGAGTCCGTCCCGGACGTCCGGGATGGCCCGGGAGGTGATGACCGAGAGCGAGTAGGCGAGGAACGACTCGCCGAGTTCCTCGTCGACCGGGACGTCGACGACCTCCCGGGCAAAGGGAACAAGCTCGCCTTGTGATGCCATTGCTGATCCGTTCTCCCGGAGTGCGCCGTCCGGCGCGGTCTGGCGCCGCAAGGGCGGCGCGATCAGATGGTCGCTGCAGGTGGCTGCAGAAACCCCTTCCTTCGATCATGGCCGGAAACCGCCCCGAACTGGTGGCAATCGGGGCCGAAACCCGCCGCCGGAGCCGAAACGCCGACTTCGTCGATCGGGGGCCGTACCCTGGGGACGTGCCGAGCGGTCGAGACAACTTCATGAAGCGGATCCAGGACGCCACAGACGCCGTTCGCACCGCCGCCGCCGACCGGGGCATCGAGCCCCGGATCCCCGAGCTGCCAGGAGCGAAGGCCCAGACCCGCTCGCTCGAGGAGATCCAGGCCGACCTCGACGCGCTGGTCGGACTGGCGACGGTCAAGGAACAGGTCCGGACCCAGATCGCCTTCCTCCAGATCCAGGCCCGCCGCCGGGAGCACGGCCTGGCCGAGGTCCCGACCAGCCAGCACCTCGTCTTCATGGGGAACCCCGGGACCGGCAAGACCACGGTGGCTCGGCTGATGGCCGAGATGTACCAGTCGATCGGGTTGCTCAAACGGGGCCATCTGGTCGAGGTCGACCGGGCCGGTCTGGTCGGCCAGTACGTGGGTCACACCGCAGCAAAGACCAATCGAGCGGTCAAGAAGGCCCTGGACGGGGTGTTGTTCATCGACGAGGCCTACGCCCTGTCGCCGGAGGGGATCGGCCGGAACGACTTCGGCTCGGAGGCGATCGAGACCCTGATCAAGCGGATGGAGGATCATCGCGACCGCCTCGTGGTCATCGTTGCCGGCTACCCGAAGCTGATGGAGCGATTCCTCAAGTCGAACCCCGGCCTCCGGTCCCGGTTCGCCAGGGAGATCCAGTTCCCGGACTACACAACGGCCGAGCTGGTCGAGATCATCGCAAACCTCGCCGCTGACGCCGACTACCGGCTCGACGCCCGTGGTCGGGCGGCGGTCGAACGGATCTTCGACCGGGTCGATCGAGCGAACGGTTTCGGCAACGCCCGCTACGCCCGGACCCTGTTCGAGCAGTCGATCAACCGGCAGGCGTTCCGCCTGTCCGCCGGTCAGGACGTCGCAGGGCTCAGCAGGGACGAAGTGTCGCTCATCGGGGTCGAGGACCTCCTCGACGCCGCCGGCCTGCTCGACTCCGGCGGGGACGTGGCCGGGACCTGACCGACCCCGGTGGTCTGTCCCCATCGGCGGAGAAGACGCCGGCCCGCTGACCGTCTCCGCCGGGTGTAGGGGGAGGTCGGAGGAGGTCAGCGGGCCGGATTGCCGTGGGCCGGTGCCTCATCGAGGGCGAGATGGCCTCTACGGCATCCCGAGTCGGCATCCATGGGAGTGGTGACGCAGACTCAGGAGATTTCGATCCTTTCGCCGTCCCGGGCCCATCGCGGTGGTGATGGGGCCAGGACGGCGCATCGGCACCGGTCGGACGGATCCGATCGTGGTGGCGATGAGGCGGGGGAGTGGTGCGGCGGCACGAAGGCCAGTCGATCGATGCCGTCCCCCGGGGCGACAGTGATCTTGGGTTCCGACGTGGTCCGAGCGGTCGATTCGACGGGCCCCGAGGATGGGCCGGTACACACGGCCGGTTCGGGGAGTGCGAACTCCCGGGCATCACCGAGGCGATGCCTCGGGAGCTGGCACTCCGTCGCTCGATCAGCGGACCACGGCGGTGACGCCGTGAGGCATCCGGAGGAGGTCTAGCGCCTCCGCCGACGACGCTGGGCGTCGATCTTGCGGGCCGACTTGACCACGGTGTTCAACCGTTGACCAAGCTGCTCATGGCTGAGCGGGGCATCCAGATTCAGCTCCGGTGCGAGGGCCTCGAGGATGGCACTCACGCTGACACCCTGCTCTGCGGCGAATCCATGCCAGTGGTCGTGGGCGTCATCGCTCACGTAGGCGTGGAGGGCTTTCCGACCGTTGTCATCAGACATTAATGGGTCACCTTTTTTTCTCAGTGCGGCGGTTTACCGGCTCTCGGCATGGCGAAGGAGACCAAGCGGTTTGCGTGAAATGCGGCGGTGCTTGGCTGCTCCTGCCCCCTGGGCGTCGAGCCAGCGAGAGGCACACTAGCGGCCCGTTGGTTCGATCTCAAGACCCAATCTTGGGAAAGGCGAGTCCACCATCTCTCCGAATGGTTCTCCGTGCACAAGGGCGGGTCTCCAGCCCCGCCTCGGTGGCCCGGGAAAACCGCCGAAACCCCTACTGGCGACTGGGGTTTCAGTCCTTGACCAAGTGTGGCGCGACATCGTTCAAAAGCGCCCGAACATCATCGATAGGTGGATTTACCATGGCCCGGCCCGCGACCTGGATCGTCGGCACGGTCTCGTTGCCGTCTGCCACCGATCGGACGTAGGCCGCGGCGTTCGGGTCGTCCCAGATGTTTCGCTTGGCGAGGGGGATTCCGGCGCCATTGAGGTCCCGCTCGAGCATGGCGCAGAACGGGCAACCGGGGCGCCAATAGAACTCGACTGCGTCGATGTTCGTCGATCCATTCAGGTCTTTGTCGGTCATGTTGCTCCCGATGTTCGAAGTCGATCACGTAAACCGGCCGGCCCGCTCCGATGTTCCGTTTCGGTCCGATCGCGACCCCAGAGGTCCGGGGTGGCGAGCAGCGGTCGTACCTGGCCGTGTCCGACGGTACCGACCACCCGGCCGGCCTGCGGTTCGTGGACGACGAGCAGCACCTCATCCGGGTGCCCGAGTCGTCGGAGGACGGCGTCGATCGGCTCGGTCATCCAGGCCCGGGCGACCTCGGGCGTTGGCTGCATCAGGTCCAGGACGGTGCTCCGGCTCCGGTCGAGGCCGTCCAGGGGGACACCGGCGGTCGGGGTTGCGTAGCCGATGGGCTCGGCGGTCCACCGGACGACCGGGAACACCACATCTGCCCGACCCGGGCCGGCGAAGTCCTGGAACTGCGCCACGGTCAGGGAGTCATTGATCGGCGGCGGGTCGGCGATCATCAACTCCTGGACCGTGGTGCGGGCCAGACGTCTGCGGACGGCTGCCGCACCGATCTCACCACGGGCACCGGTGAACAGGAAGACCCCGACGATGACCGTGATCAGGCCCTCGGGTCGGCCGGCGGTGAACTGGACGATCCCCACCACCGTCACCACGACGCCGAGGACCAGGCCGATCCGACCGGAGATGATCCGGGCCAGCTCGGCGTCCCGGAGCCGCTTCCAGAGGGCTGCGGTCAACACCCGACCGCCGTCGAGTGGGGCGGCGGGGAACAGGTTCAGCACGGCCAGGACCAGGTTGATGCCGGCCAGCCAGATCAGGGCGCCAAGCGGCAGCGTCGGCAATAGTTCGAAGCGGTCCGCCCCGAATGCGAGCGCCCCGAGGGCCAGGCCGATCGCCACGTTGACCGCCGGCCCGGCCGCGGCGATGGCGAACTCGGCCCGGGGCGTCGGGGCCTGTCGATCGAGCTGGGCGTAGCCGCCGAGAAGCGACAGGGCGATGCCGAGCACACCGACCTGATGGCGCCGGGCCAGGGCGGCGTGGCCGAGTTCGTGGGCCAGGATCGATGCCAGGAAGCCGAACACCGTGATCGAGGCCACCACGATGCGGACGGTCAAGCTGGCGTCCGGGTCCAGCTGGGGAAACGCCTGGCCGGCCAGGCTGGCGATGAAGACCGCAGCCATGATGGCCAGACCGGCGTTGACCGAGATCGGGATGCCGCGGATCCGGCCGATTCGCAGGTTGCCTGACGCTCCGAACATCGTCGTTCCATTCTGGCCGTTCCGAGCCCCGAGGCGACATCGGGGGATCTGGTGCCGTTGCCTAACTTTGGGTTGCTATCGGCCGTAGGAGCCAGGTGAAACGGGTAAAAGGCGTGGGCTACCCCACGACCATCCTGCTTGTCGGTGCGATCTGCACCGTGGTCTGGGTCATCGTGCTCGACCAGATGCAGGGCATGCCGGACAACGCCATCGTCCACGCCCTGACCACCGGGCTGATCGGATCGGCGGCCGGTTCCTTCGCGGCACTGGTGTTGAACATCCTTGGCAAGTCGGACCGGGACCGGATGGACCAGGTCGCTCACGACGCCCGCCACGACACGCTGACCGGTCTGCCGAACCGGGCCGAGCTGTTTCGGATCCTGGAGGAGTCGATCGCCGAACACCAACGGGAGGATCTGGTTCTCGGTGTGTTGTTCCTCGACCTCGACCGGTTCAAGTTGGTCAACGATTCGATGGGCCATGAGGTCGGCGATGAGCTGCTCAAGATCGTGGCCGATCGGTTGCGCTCGACCGTTCGCAGCACCGACGTGGTCGCCCGCCTCGGCGGTGATGAGTTCGTGGTGCTCTGTCGAGATCTGCTGTCCGGCGACTCCGTGGTCGGGATGGCCAACCAGATCCTCAAGCGATTCCGCGATCCGGTCGCCCTCAACGGGCAGGATCACCGCATCGGGACCAGCATCGGGATCTCGATCGCCGCCCCCGGCCACCAGCGGGATGCAGACGATCTGGTCCGGGATGCCGACGTGGCCATGTACCGGGCCAAGGAGACCAAGTCTGGCTACGCGGTGTTCGACGAGGCCCAGCGGCTACGACTCCTCGACCGGATGGACATCGAGCGGGACCTGCAGAACGCCCTCGACGGCGACGAACTGGTGGTGCACTACCAGCCGATCATCGACGTCTCGACCCAATCGCTCTACGGCTTCGAGGCCCTCGTCCGGTGGATCCACCCGACCCGGGGGCTGCTCGGTCCGGGGCAGTTCCTGCCGATCGCCGAGGAGGCCGGGTTGATGTCCCGGCTCGGGGAATCGGTGATGCGGGAGGCCTGCGCCCAGGCCGCGGTGTGGAACCACATCTCGCCGGCGGCCCAGCAGATCAAGATGAGCGTCAACCTTGCCGAACAGCAGCTCGTCGACACCGGCCTCCGGGCCCGGGTGGCCGAGATCCTGTCGTGGGCCGGTCTGCCGGCCGAGCAGCTGGTGCTCGAGATCACCGAGGACCTGATCGTCGACCACCTCGACGGCCTCGACATGCTGAGCGAGCTGCGGATGCTCGGAGTCGAGTTGTCGATCGATGACTTCGGGACCGGACAGAGCTCGCTCGGCTATGTCAAGCAGTTCGACATGGTCACAACGCTCAAGATCGACAAGCGGTTCGTCACAGACATGCGGTCCGGAGAGGCCGACCGAGCGATCATCGAGGCGATCGTCGCCATGGCGTCCGCGCTGAACATGCGGGTCGTGGCCGAGGGCGTCGAGTTCGAGGACCAGGCCCGCGATCTCCACGGCATGGGGGTCAACCTGATGCAGGGCTTCCTGTTCAATCAGGCACTCGGACCGGAACTGATCGACCCCACGACCTGGACCGACGGCAGCGACGTGCGGTTCCCAGGGGAACTCGACGCCGCCGAGGTCCGGCGGGTGTTCGAGCGGATCGCCGAGCGGTAGCTGGCAGCCCGGTGCCGGGCCACCGCGCCCTCAGTCCAACGGCGGTGGGGCGACGAAGTCGATCAGTTCCTCGACCGCGCCGACCAGCGACGGTTCGAGATCGCGATAATCGCCGACCCGGCCCAGGATCGCCCGCCACAGTTCGCCCGTGGTCCCGCCGAACCCCAGCTCGGCTCGGATGCCTTCCTTCCAGTCCTGACCCTTCGGGATACGGGGCCAGGCCGGGATGCCGATGACCGACGGCCTGACCGCCTCCCAGACGTCGACGAAGGCATGGCCCCGGATCAGGACGTTTGCCGTTGCCGCCTCCGCTGCGATCCGGAACTCCTTGGTGTCGGCGACCAGGTGGTCGAGCAAGACCCCGAGGCGGCGATCGGGGGTGGGTCCGAACTCGGCGATTACGGCCCGCAGATCGTCTGCGCCGTGTAGCGGTTCCACAACCACCCCCTCCGCCCGGAGATCGTCGCCCCAGATCTTCTCAACCAGCTCGGCGTCATGGATGCCCTCGACGACGATCCGGCTCGCCACCGCGACCCTGGCCCGTCGATCGGGCGGTGCGACCGAGCCGGAGGCGGTCAGGGTCGGCTTGGCCTGGGCCGCCGCCGGTCGGACCAGGGTGACGGTTCCGCCGCCGACCGAGAACGCCCCGTCGGCCACCGGGATCGTGTGTTCCCGGCCGTTTCCGTCTCGGAGCACGACCTGCTGGGGGGAGAACCGGACGATGCTGCCGACGGTCCCGGTGGTCCGGTGGCGGACGACCAGACCCTTCTCGGCCGCCCGGGTCGGCCAGGTCCGGCGCCTGGATCGGCCGCCGTCCTCATCGATCGGTCCGCTCAGAATCCCCGACACGAACCGAGACCCTAGCGGTCCGTCCCGGTCTGGCGGGTGACCGCCCCGGCCGGTGCCGGCGCCCCGAGCGCCCGGGCGAAGGGCCGGGTCATCAGCCGGTAGCCGAGGTCGTTCGGGTGGAACCGGTCCGATGCCAGCCGTTCCCGGGGTGGCGGGCCCGGTTCACGCCACGGGTCGATCAGCCGATGGTCCCCGGCCGCCGCGATCTCCTTGATCGCCCGGTTGGCCAGGACGGCCCGGGGCGAGCCGCCGGCAACCAACGACAGCAGGGCGCCGGCCGGGAGCCGGCTGCCGAGGGTCCGGAGCCGCTCCCGGAGCAGGGTGGTCTCGGCGGACCAGACGACGTCGTTGGTGCCGATCGTGCAGATCACGACCGTCGGTGTGGCCGTCGGTGTTGCTGCGAGCATGGACAGGATCGGCTCCTGCCGGTCGATGGCGTCCGCGACCCTGGCTCCGGACTGGGCCAGGTTGATGACCCGCCACCGTGGACCGGACGGTCCGCCATCGGTGGCCACCGGCCGATAGCCGTCACGCCGATCGAGGGCGTCCCGGAGCAGTCCGACGTAGCCCCGACCGGGCTCCGAGGCGCCGATACCGATGGCGGTCGAGTCTCCGATCACCGCCAGCAGCGGGCCATCGGCGGTCAGCGCCGTCTGATTCTGGTCGCTCCACCAGTGGGTGTACGGGGCGATCTGGGCCGTGATCCGGCGGACGCCGGGAACGACGAGGCCGACGGATCGCAACCCGCGGCCCGGGGGTTTCGGGGTGAGTGGTGGCACCGCATCCACCGGTTCAGTGTGGCGGGCCGGCGCCCCGGCGGCGAGCCGATCCGGATGATCGATAGGGTGCAGCTGTGATCCTGGTCGACGCGGTCGAGTGCACCATGACGAGACCGGACCGGGCCCTGTTCGACCGGGTCTCGCTGACGGTGTCGACCGGCGACCGGATCGGGGTCATCGGGATCAACGGCACCGGCAAGTCGACCCTGCTCCGGGTGTTGGCCGGGACGGTGCGCCCCGAGTCCGGCGAGGTCCGCCACGGGAACGGGATCACGATCTCGGTGCTCGATCAGGAGGCTGCGCTGCCGGCCGGGACCGTGGTCGCCGCGGTCGAGGCGGCGGCCCCGGACACCGCCCCGTGGGAGATCGCCGAGGTGCTGGAGCGGCTGGGTATGGGCCCTCATCGGGACCGCCGGACCGACTCGCTGTCCGGCGGCGAGGCCAAGCGGGTGGCGCTGGCCCGGGCCCTGGTGACGCCGGCCGATCTGTTGATCCTCGACGAGCCGACCAACCACCTGGACCTGGACGCCATCGAGTGGCTTGAGCAGCGCCTGGCCGGGTTCCGGGGTGGGCTGATCCTGGTGACCCATGACCGGCACCTGCTCGATCGGCTGACCACCCGGATGCTCGAGCTCGATCGGGGTCGAGGCCATGTCCACAACGAGGGCTATGCCGGCTATCTGACCGCCCGCCGCGACCGGGAGGCCGATGCGGCGACGGCCGAGGCGGTCCGCAGGAACCTCGCCCGCTCCGAGCTGGCGTGGCTGCGGCGCGGTGCGCCGGCCAGGACCTCGAAGCCGAAGGCCCGGATCGAGGCGGCGAAGGCATTGCTCGACGCCAGGCCGGAGGGCCCGGCCCGCCCGGCCGAGCTGCACCTGGAGTTCCCGACCCCGCGGCTCGGTGACGTCGTGGTCGAGCTCCACGAGGTGGCGGTCGATGCTCCGGACGGCAGGCGCCTGGTCGACGGGCTCGACCTGCTCCTCGACAATCGGGAGCGGCTCGGCATCGTCGGTCCGAACGGCGCAGGCAAGACCTCGCTGCTCGACGTCATCGCCGGGCCGCGGCCCCCCGCCCCCCGGTGGGGCGTGCCCGGCAC
>JBCCFN010000114.1:0-15874 GCA_039029715.1 Actinomycetota bacterium
CAGCTCGGGGCCCATGATCCCCTCGGGGAAGCCGGGGAAGTTCTCGACCTCGGTGGTCAGCATCAGCTGGCCGCCGGGCTGGTCGCCGGTCGACGACGGCTCGCCCTCGAGCACCAGCGGCTCGAGACCGGCCCGGGCGGCGTAGATCGCAGCGGTCAGGCCGGCAGGGCCACTGCCGATGATTGCGACCTCATGCAAGTCGGACACGTTGTCTCCTCGGGTTGGGACCGGTTCATCGCCGGGCCAGCGGACGTCCGGCACTCACGGCCGGACGAATTTGGAACCGGGAGGCGGCTCGAGCGATTCCGGGCCTACGGCTCCTTCTTGCGCCAGAGGATGGCCCCGATCAGCACGAACAACCCACCAAGAATGTAGTAGGCCAGCCAGGTCTCGCCCAGCTCGATGAACGGGAACAGCGACGTGGCGACCACCAGGAGCCGAACGAGCAGCACCAGGACCAGGACCGCCAGCACCATGGCGATCAGCCCCATGGCCATGGCGTAGACCGCATACCGGGAGGCGACGAGCGCCGGCCCGGTGGTCTTGTCCCGCACGGTGCCGACGTACTGGACGATCGTCGCCGACGCCTTGGCCGGCCAATCCTGATCGCCGTCGAGCGTCGTTTCCGTTGGGCCGAGCGGATCGATAGACATCGTGACGAGCCTATCGGCCCGGTCCTTCATCGTCGGCCTGCAACGGCCACAATCGGCCGATGCCGGAAGGACACGTATTACACCGGGCGGCCCGCCTCCAGAGCCGGAAACTGGCCGGTCGAACCCTCGAGGTCCAGTCGCCCCAGGGGCGATTTGCCCAGGGTGCGAAACGGCTTGACGGGCGGGAGCTCGAGGGCATCGACGCAAAGGGCAAGCACATCTTCTACCGCTTCGACGGCGACGATGTGCTCCACGTCCATCTCGGTCTGTTCGGCAAGTTCCGGATGCAGACCCCGCCGTTTCCCGACCCGTCGCCGAACGCCAGGTTGGTGATGAGCACCCAAGACGATCGGCTCCACCTGGCCGGCCCGACCGCCTGCGAGGTCCTGACCACCGACGAGGCCGATGCGGTTGCCGAGCGGCTGGGGCCGGACCCGATCCTGGCCCCGGCCGACGGGGCGGACCAGGTCTTCCACCGGCTGCGGCGGCGAACCGTCCCGATCGGGGCGGCGATCCTGGACCAGAAGGTCATCGCCGGGCTCGGCAACGTCTACCGGGCCGAGCTGCTGTTCCTGGTCGGGGTCGATCCGTTCACCCGGGCCAACGAGGTCGACCGGGAGACGATCGGCGAGCTGTGGGACCTGTCGGTGACCCAGCTGAAGGCGGGGGAGCGGTCGGGGCGGATCGTGACCGTCGATCCGGCCGAGGTCGGTGCGCCGTCGGTTTCGAAGCTGAAGCGGGGCGAGCGGCTCCATGCCTACAAGCGGGATGGGAAGCGTTGCCGGCGATGCCCGGACGAGATTCGCACCGCATCCATCGACTCCCGCAACATCTGGTGGTGCCCAACCTGCCAGCCGGAGGCTGGCCTGTAGGACGGGGCACAACCCGTGGTGCCCAACCTGCCAGCCGGAGGTTGGCATATGAGTTGAGGCGCCCCTAGTCGATCGGCAGCAGGCGGCGATCCGGCGTCAGCAGCCGATACAGCCCGCCGACCACGGTCACGATCACCGACACCGACACCGCCCCCAACACCAGGTACATCACGATCAACTGGACCAGGACCGCATCGACCGGCTCGGCCCCGGCCAGCAGCAGCCCGGTCAGGGCACCGGGCAGGGCGATCAGGCCGACGACGTTGGTCTTCTCGATCTGGGGGATCATGGCGGTCCGGACGATCCGCCCGCCCCCGAACCGGACGACCTGGGCCGCGGAGAACCCGAGGGCCAGCATCGCCTCCAGCTGTCCCCGGTTCTGTCGGATCTCGTCGACCAGTCGTGTTGCGCCGAGCACCTGCGACGGCATGGCGTTGGCGATGGTGATCCCGGCGATCACGATCACGTTGACCGGCTCGAAGTCGAGCACGCCGAGGCCGAAGATCACCAACAGGCAGATGGCGACGGTCACCGCAACCGAGGCTCCGGCCAGGCCGCCACCACCGGGCAGCTCCGGCGCTCGTCGCCTGGCAACCATCGAGGTGACGAGCACCATCACCCCGACCCACAGCCAGGCCAGGATCATCGATCGGCCGGACTGGGTGATGAACCCGAACAGCAGCCCGACCGCAAGCAGCTGCACCGCGGCCCGGACCGATGCGATCACCAGCTGACGGGTCAGCCCCAGGCGGAGCAGCGCGCTGAGCACCCCGGCGACGACGACGAGCACCAGCGACGCCCCGGCCTCGACCCAGCCGATGTCCAGGTCCATCGGACCTCAGCGCTCGCCGTCGAAGTTGCGGATGATCCAGTAGGCGGTCCCGGCCAGTGTGGCGGCGGCGATGCCGTTGATCAGGGCGAACCAGATCTTGGCCAGGGTGGTTGAGTAGCTGAGGGCGAGCGAGTTGAACGACGCCCCGAGACCGAGCCCCAGCACGATTGCGGCCGCCCGTCTGGTCAGGGTCCGGACGCCGTCGGTGATACTGCCGGACGGCGACAGCACCACGATCAGCACCGCGGCGAGGATCAACATGCCGATCGTCGACCCGATCGGGGTGAAGAACCGGCTGAGCAACGATCGGACCGTCCATGGCCCGTCCAGCTCGTCGAGGACCTGGAACACCCCGGCCAACGCCCGGAGGGCAGCGGTCACCAACAGACCGAGGATGGCGATCTCTCTGGCTTCGTCCCGGGAGATGCTCATCGACTCGCCGGTCAGTCGTCCTGGAACCGTGCGGCCAGCGCGGCGAAGGCGTTGGTCAATACCGCGGTGTCAACGCCGACGATGACCAGCGTGGCGCCGGCCTCGGCGTAGCGGTCCGCTGCGTCCGGGGTTGCGGCGTACACCCCGGCCGGCTTGCCGTTGGCCCGGATTCGATGCAGCGTGGTCAGCACCGCGTCCTGGACCTCGGGGTGGCCGGGATCACCGAGGTGCCCGAGGTCTGCCGCCAGGTCCGACGGGCCGACGAACAGGGCGTCGACCCCCGGTACCGCACAGATGGCGTCCAGGTTGGTCATGCCCTCGCGGGACTCGATCTGGGCGATCACACAGACCTGATCGTCCGCCGAGGCGAAGTAGCCGTCGACCCTGGACCACCGAGCGGCGCGGGCGCTGGCGACGCCGCGGAGCCCGTTCGGCGGGTAGCGGGTGCAGGCGACCATGGCCGTCGCCTCCTCGGCCGTGTCGACCATGGGGATCAGCAGGGTCTGGGCTCCGATGTCGAGCAGCCGCTTGATCTGGGCCCGGTTGCCCTCGGTCGGCCGAACCACCAGATCGGTGTCATAGGCCTGCATGGCCTGCAGCTGGGTCAGGGTGGTCCGAATGTCGTTCGGGGCGTGTTCGGTGTCGACGATCAACCAGTCGAAATCCGACGCCGCAGCGATCTCCGCCGCCACCTGATCACCCATGCTGACGAACAGTCCGTACCGAACGCCAGGTGCCGCCAGCCGCTGCTTGAACCTGTTCACGATCGGCTCCACGGACTGAGCCTAGTGGGTCGTTGTCGTCCCACCGGTCCCGCCGGCCGAGGGGTCCCGCGCTTTATCCGAGATTTCTTTGCCTCCGTTTTCGCCCCCCTCTCGTAGGTTCAAGACAAGACAAGGAGATGAACCCGATGCCCCCGGTCCCCCCAGACGCCACGGACCCAACCCTCATCGAAACCGCACGATCGACCACTGAGGTTCTGCCTCATGGTCCGCCACGGCCAGCGCCCACCCAGCACCCATCCCAAGCCTCGCCGTGGTTCTCTCAGCCGGCGGACAGGACGTCAAGCGCCCACTCCGTTCTCCCGCCGGCTGAGCATCTCTCGGGCCTTCCCCCCTCGGGCCCGACCCCGTCGGCGCCACCCACCATCGGTGGGTCGGACGCCCGACCCTCCACCGCTCCCACCCCTCCGGGCGGGCGTCGACGGGGCACTGCTCTTGCCGCTGCGGCCTTCGTGCTCGGCGGTGCGGTCGGCGCCGGGGGCTTCGCTCTCGGCCAGGCCCTCGACGGGGAGGATCCGTCGCAGGCGGCCCCGATCGTCAACACGGTCGCCACGCCGGGGGACACCACCGTGCCGGCACCCGCTCCCGCCCCGGCTCAGACGCCGGATGCTCCCGCTGCCCCCTCGGTCGGCGCCGAGCCGGTGGCGGAGGTGGCCCGAACCCTCGGGCCGTCCGTCGTCCAGGTCGAGACCAACATCGGCCAGGGATCTGGCGTGGTCTACGCCGACGGGCTCATCCTGACCAACCATCACGTGATCGACGGATCGTCCCAGGTCCGGATCCGAACCTCGGACGGCCGGGTGATCGAGACCGAGGTGCTCGGCTCCGACCCCCGCAACGACATCGCCGTGCTGTCCGCACCGGGCAGCAACCTGCCGGTGGCCGCCATCGGCTCCAGCGCCGACCTGGAGGTCGGTCAGCTGACCGTGGCGATCGGCAGCCCATTCCAGCTCCAGCAGACGGTGACCTCCGGCATCGTCTCGTCGCTGAACCGACCGGTCCCGAACGATGGCGGCAGCTACACCGCCATGATCCAGACCGACGCCTCGATCAACCCCGGCAACTCCGGCGGCGCGCTGGCAAACCAGGCCGGTGAGCTGGTCGGCATCAACACCTCGATCCGGACCGACGGCACCGGCAACTCCAACCTCGGCATCGGCTTCGCCGTGCCGGTCGACACCGCCATTGCGGTGGCCGAGCGGATCGTTGCCGGCGACCCGCTGGAGCCCGGCGTACTCGGTGTGACCGGCGACGGTGGCGACACCGAGATCGGCGTCCCGATCGCCGAGGTCACACCCGGCTCCGGCGCCGAGGAGGCCGGCATCCGCCCCGGCGACCAGGTCGTCACCATCGACGGTGCACCGGTGACCAACATCCTTGAGGTCGTCGGCCTCATCCAGAGCAACTTCAGCGGTGACACCGTGGTCCTGGAGATCATCCGGGACGGCCAGCCGCTCACCCTGGAGGCCATCCTCCAGTAACTCGTTCGTCCCAGGGCAGCCCTACCTGGTACGAATCAGCGCCCCCGACCCCGGCTTGCAGACCGGTGTCGGGGGCGCCCCTCGTTCTGGGATCAGCCGACCCCGGCCGGGCTTGCGGCGCCGACCGCGCCACGCAGGTCGCTCTCGACGTCCTGGAGCTCGGTGGTCCGGGTCTTGGAGTCGTTGGCGAAGGTGTTGACCAGGTTCGCCAGCTCCCGGAGATCGTCGGCGGAGCTGACCAGGTCCCGGAGCCCGGTCTGGACGGTGCTTGTCGTCTGGTTCATGCCGCTGGTGACCACCGACTGCTCCTCCACCGCAGCGGCCACGCTGTTCTGGATGGCCGAGATCTCGGTGATGGTGTGCTGGATCTCCTCGATGGCATGAGCAGCGTCCGCTGCGTCCTGCTGGATCCCGGCGATCATGTCCGCGATCTGCTGGGTTGCCGCCGCAGTCTGCTCGGCCAGGTCCTTGACCTCGTTGGCCACCACGCCGAATCCCTTGCCGGCCGCGCCGGCCCGGGCGGCCTCGATGGTGGCGTTCAGGGCCAGCAGGTTGGTCTGCTTGGCGATGCTGGAGATCACCTGGATGACCTGGCTGATCTCGGTCGACGAGCGGCCGAGAGCCGAGACGGTCTCGTTTGTGCGCTCCGCCTGCTCGACCGCGGCGCTGGCCACGTTGCTGGCCGAGGTGGAGTTGCCGGAGATCTCGGAGATGGACTCGGTCAGGTCCGACAGGGCGTTGGCCACGATGCCCATGTCCCCGGCCGCCCGTTCGGAGGCCACGGTGAGCGAGTCGATCCGGTCCTGGGAGACGTCCGCCTCCCTGGTCAGCGAGTCGGAGGCACTCGCCGCCTGTGACCGGGCGCTCTCCAGCCGGTGGAGGGAGTGGTTGAACCGGGACAGGAGCGTCCGGTACAGCCACATCGAGGCGATGACCACCACCGCCATCAACATTGCGCTGATCGCAATGATGCCGACTCGGGCGGTGTTCAGTCCGACGGTGACGGCGTGGCCGCTCTCGGCCACCCGTTGCTCGAACAGCGTGGTGACCTCGGACAGTTTGAGGATGACCTCGTCGGATGCTTCGATCGACTGGGCCAGCGAGGTGTGGATGGCCTCGTCGTCGCCGGCGGCGACCGCCACCTGCAACTCGGCGAGCAACTGGTCACTGGTGAGGCTCAGCTCGGACGCCTCGGCCAGCCTGGCTGCGATCTCCGGTTCGTCCGGAAACTCGCTTGCGATCTGGTCAAGGGTCGCCAGGGTGTTGGCTCGCTCGGTGATGACCTGGTCAAGCACGGCGGTGTCGCCGGTGGCGGCGAACTGGGCCTCGTGGACCAGCTCGGAGGCCAGGATCTCGACCGCACCGTCGACCTCGGTCAGCCCACCCATGTAGCGCTCGACTCGGTGGTGGGCGTCGGTCAGGACACCGATCTGGAAGGTGCTGGCGGCGATGGCCAGCGCCAATCCGATGGCCATCACGACGCCGGCGACCAGGAGGGCCTGCCTGAGGCTGAGGTTTGGAAGGAATCGGGACATGACGGTTGCTCCTGTTCGACTCAGCGTCCGGCGGTCGAGCCGGCGGTGTTCCTGAGATCGGGTTCTGGATGGTCGTGTTCTGGTTTGCGGGTCATGGCGGTCTGGTGCATTCGGTCGATCACGGGTGGTCTCACGCGCCGACCCCGGTCAGTTGGCGGAGTTCGCCGGCAACCTGGCGGACCGAGCCCGCTGCGGTCCGGCTGGCCGCCACCCCGTCGACGGTGTCGCCGGCGGTCTCGGCCACCTTCTCGACGGTTCCGGCGATGATCTGGGTGGTGTCGACGGCCTGCTGGACCTGCTGGGCGATCTGGCTGGTGGTCTCGCTCTGTTGACCGACCGCGTCGGCGATCGCGTTCTGGATGTCTGAGATCTCGGTGATGACCTCGGTGATGGCGCCGATGGCGGCCACCGATGCACCGGTGTCGTCCTGGATGGCGGCCACCCGGGCCGAGATCTGCTCGGTGGCGGCCGCGGTCTGTTTTGCCAGCTCCTTGACCTCGTTGGCCACCACGCCGAAGCCCTTGCCGGCCTCTCCGGCCCGGGCCGCTTCGATGGTGGCGTTGAGGGCCAGGAGGTTGGTCTGCTTGGCGATCGAGGTGATGACCTCGATGACCTGGCCGATCTCGCTTGACGAGTCGCCGAGCTTGGCTACCGACTCGTTCGTGGCCTCGGCCTGCTGGGCGGCCTCACGAGCAACGTCTGAGGCCCGCCCGGCCTGGGCGCTGATCTCACGGATCGACTGGTCGAACTCGTCGACCGCGCTCATGGCGCCGCAGATGTTCTCGGACACGTTGCCAGCCATGTCCGCCACCTCACGCACCGAGTCGGCCGTGGTCTGGGCCACGGTGTCCAGCCCGTCGACGGCACCCTCGACCGTCATCGACGCCTCTTCCAGGGAGCGACTGCTGGCGTGGACCAGCGACGAGATGGAGCGGCCGATCACCAGGGCGGCCAGCGTCCCGCCGATCGTGCCGAGGATCATGGTCAGCCAGATCAGCGAGCTTGTGGTCGCCGTGCCGGCCTGGAGGTCGTCGAGGAGGGCGGCGGTCTCGGCCTCATAGACCTGCTCTTCGAGCACGTCGATCCGTTCCCGCATCGATTCGAACGCCGCCTGCTGGATCGCCAGCTGGGCCATGGCCGCCTGCTGGATCTCGAACACCGCCAGCTGCTGTTCGAGGCTGACGCCGTTGATGGCGACGGCTGCCGCCGCAGCCTGGCGAGCGTCTGCGGCCTGGATCAGCAGGTCAACGGCGATCGCGCTCTCGGCCAGCCAGACCTCTCGGAGTTCCAGGAACTCGGCGTTCAGCTGGGCCTCGCCCGGGAGGTCGAGCGACAACGACTGGAAGGCGGCGAAGCGCTCACCGGTCTGGGCTGCGTTTTCCTCCATCTGCGCCAGTGCCGCCGTGCGCTGCTCCTCGTTCAGTGCCGATGCCAGACGCTCCAGCCCGAGCTGGGATTGGTAGGCGTCTCGGTCGATGTTCAGCAACAGCAGGGTGGCGGGGGAGGCCTGGTCGCCGACGACGGCAGCGGTTCCTTCGACGTTCTGGTTGGCCCGGAGCGTGATCACGCCCTGGATCAGCAGCGGGATGAGCAGGATCCCGGCCATGGCGACGATCCGGGTCCGCAACGTTGCCCGGCTGCCGAACTCTCTCGCCCGACCGGCCAGGCCGGTCACCGCCGCGGTGTTCACCGAGCGACCTCGACGAAGGAGCCGACTGAACCGGCGATCGTCTGGCTGGTGTCGAGCGACAGCAGGAGCTGGTCCTCCAGCTTGTAGGCGCCGATGATCAGGTCCTTGGCCACGCCGGTCAGGGTCTCCGGCGGCGGTTCGAACGCCGCCTCCGGCACGGTGATGACGTCGCCGATGTCGTCGACGAGCAGGCTGACCGGCTCGCCCCGGTAGCGGACGACGATGTGGACGTCCTCGCTCTGTTCGGCCGGCTCGATACCGAGACGGACCCGGAGGTCGATGGCGGTTGCGATCTGGCCCCGCAGGTTGATCAGTCCGGCGATGCGATCGTCTGTCCGGGGGATCGTGGTGTATTCGCTCTGGAACAGCACCTCCTGGACCCGCCCGACCTCGATGCCGAGCAGCAGCTCGCCGACCCGGCAGGTGCAGAATTCGCTCTCGTCCTGATACTCGTTGTCGTTCATGAGACCCCCAAGAGGTCGTAGGAGTTGTCGAGGGCCTGAACCGACGGGAGGTCTCCCGGTCGGATCAGCTCGGTGACGTTGCCTCTGGCCACCACGCAGCCGGAGGGATCGGTGATGGCCACATCCACGATGTCGAGGACGTCGCCGATCATGAGGCCGATGTCTCGACCCCCGATGGCGTAGACGACGACGCTGACCGAGCCGGACCGATCGCAGCTGCCGTAGCCCAGCTCCTGGGCCAGATCGACCAGCGGCATGATCGTGTCCCGGTACTGGATCACCGAGCGGTGACCGGACTGCTCGATCTGATCGCCCTTGAACTCCTCCAGCCTGGCCACGTCAGACAGGTCCATACCGACCTGGGAGTCGCCGACCCGGAGCAGCAGCAGCGTGCTGAGTCCCTCGGGGCTGTGGTGGAGTTGCTCCTCGGAGTCGGTCAGGTGATGGCTGACCTCGGGCGTCCCGGACAGGACCCCGGCGTCATGGGCCACCCCGAGCACGTCGAGGATGAGGGCCACCTTGCCGTCGCCGAGGATGGTGGCCCCGGAAAAGAGCCGGACGTCCGCCACCACGTTGCCGAGCGGCTTGACCACGATCTCCTGGGTCTCGACGATGTCGTCGACCAGGACGCCGAAGGTCCGGTCGTCGGCGGTGAGAATCACCACGTCCCCGGTCCACTCGGTGTCTGTTCCGGGATGCAGCACCGACCGCAAGTCGACGATCGGCACCAGCCGGTCCCGGACCCGGAGCACCGGCGCGCCGTGGATGAACTCGATGCTCCGCCCGTCCTTCGACCCGATGGTCAACAGCTCGACCAGGCCGGTCTGGGGTATGGCGTAGCGCTTCTTGTGGACCTCGATCACCAGGGCCGGAACGATGGCCAGGGTGAGGGGGATCTTCATCTTGAACGTCGTGCCCTGGCCCCGCTCGGTGCGAACCTCGACCGAGCCACCGATCTTCTCGATGTTTGTGCGGACCACGTCCATTCCGACGCCACGGCCGGACACGTTGGTTACCGCAGCAGCGGTCGAGAAGCCGGGCATGAAGATCAGGTCGACGGCGTCGGTGTCGCTCATCGATTCGGCCACCTTGGCCTGGATCAGGCCCTTCTCGACCGCCTTGGCCCGGATCCGGTCCAGGTCGATACCGCCACCGTCGTCTGTGATCTCGATATTGACCTGACCACCCTCGTGGCTGGCGCTGAGCCGGAGGACACCCTCCCGCTGTTTGCCGAGCTCCTCCCGGCGATCCGGGTCTTCGATCCCATGGTCGACCGTGTTGCGGACGATGTGGGTGATCGGATCCTTGATCGCCTCGAGCAGGCTCTTGTCCAGCTCGGTCTCCTTGCCCTCCATCTCCAGCCGGACCTGCTTGTCGCACTGCTGGGCGAGGTCACGGACGACGCGGGGCAGCTTCGACCAGAGGCTGGCGATCGGCTGCATCCGGGTCTTCATGACCCGTTCCTGGAGGTCAGAGGTGATGATGTTCAGCCGCTGAGACGAGGCGGCGAACTCGGCGTCCTCGTTCCTGCCGACATGCTGAAGGATCTCGTTGCGGGCCAGCACGAGCTCCCCGACGAGGTTCATCAGGTCGTCGAGCAGGGCAACGTCGACCCGGATGGTGGTGTCGCTCTTGACCCCGCTGGCCTTCTGGGTGGTGAGGGCTTCGTCAACGACCGCTGGCGAGGTGGTGCCGCTGTCGGTCAGGATCTCGCCGATCTTCCGCTCGTCGCCGAGCTGTTGCTCGGCCGCTGCGATCTCGACGTCGACCCGGTTGATGTTGTGGTCTTCGACCAGGACGTCACCGATCCGGGGCCGCTGCGGCCGCTTCGGCGGTTGTGGGGCGACGGGGGCGGTCGCCTCCACCGGCGCGGCCGGCTGCTCTGCAGCTTGCTCCCCGGCGACCGGATCGACCGTTGCTTCCGCCTCGTCGTCCGCAGCCGCTTCCTCCGGCGCCTCGTCCGCTGGCGGCTTGTCGGCCGAATCGTCGTCGCTGTGGGCGGCCGGATCCGGTGTGTCCTCGGTCTCGGGGAGTTCGGGCCCATCCTCGATCGGCTGATCGAACAGGACCACACCGGGCGCAACCGCCTTGACCTCGGGGTCGGCCGCGTCGCCGGCATCCTCGGCGTCTGTCGCCGGCTGGTCGGTGTCCTCGGCGGCCGGGGTCCGGTCCGGATCGTGCTTCTCGGCCAGGGCGATGAGAGTGGCAACCAGGGCCGAGTTGTCGACCCCTTCGTCGCTCATCGTGGCGGCGATCTGGTCGAGGCAGACCCGGATCTGGTCGACGGTGGCCAGCAGCGCGTCCGTCAGCTCGCTGTCGAGGATCATCACCCCGTCCCGCAGCATCGACAGCAGATTCTCACCCTTGTGGGCCAGGGTCTCCAGGTTGCCGAAGCCGAGGAAGCCGCAGGTTCCCTTGATCGTGTGCATCGAGCGGAACACCGCACTCAGCTCGGCGGTGTCGGAAGGGTCTTCCTCGAGCGTCACGAAGGCGGCGTCGAGGCTGTCGAGCATCTCGGCGCTCTCGACGAGGAACTCCTGGATAATCTCGTCTTCGTAGTCGGTCATTGGCTCCGTCCATCTCTGACGTCACCGTCTCAGCCGGCAACGCCCGCATCCGCACGGCAGTGGGCCGAACGTAGTTTCCTGATCGGGCGCAGAGGTATGGCCGTTAATAGGCCGTCCGAACCCTCGAACGTCCAGAACTGGACCGGTTCATCCGACCTCCAAAACCCATATTGGAGCTGGGGTTTTTGAGGTTTGGCGTCGCCCCCCGGACCCTGTGCCAGGATGGTCCGGTGCAGAACCTGGAACCGGCGGCGTTCATCCACCCTTCGGCCCACGTCTATGGTGCGGTCGACCTCGGGCCCGGCAGCTCGATCTGGCCGAACGTGGTGATCCGTTCCGAGATGGCCCATGTGTCGATCGGGGCGATGACGAACATCCAGGACTTCGTCATGATCCACGTTGGGGATGACCCGACGATCATCGGCGACTACTGCTCGATCACCCATCACGTCACGGTTCACGCCGCAACGATCGAGGACGAGTGCCTGATCGGCATCGGGGCCACGATCATGGACGGCGCGGTCATCGGGCGGGGGTCCATCGTTGCCGGCGGGGCATTCATCCCCGAGGGCAAGGTCTATCCGCCGAACTCGATCATCATGGGGGCACCGGCCAAGGTTCGGACCGAGCGGGACTCCCGGCGGGCCAACCGGCTCAACGCCTGGCTCTACCACCGCAACGCTCAGCACTATGCCCGGGGGGAGCATCGGGCGTGGAGCGGACCCGAATATGAGGCGTGGCTTGCGGCCAAGAAGGCGGCGATCGACCTCGACGCCGACCTGGCGGACGCCCCGACGTCCTAGCAGACGCGCAGGCGGGCAGCGACCTGTTACGAACCGGTGGCGCCGGACCCGGTACTCTCGTCAACAGGAATGACGGCGGGGAGGATCGTACCGTTTCTGTGCAGATCGACAGCGGCAGCGCGCTGGACACCCTGGTCCCGGGGTTGGCGGCGGAGATGGCGGCGGCCAGGACCGGCCACCATCATCGGTCGGTCGCGGGGTCGATGCTCAGCGCGGACATCTCCGGGTTCACGGCCCTGTCCGAACGGTTGGCATCGAAGGGCCGGGCCGGGGCCGAGGAGCTGACCGACCTGATCAACACCTGCTTCACCGCCCTGATCGGCGCCGCCGAACGCCACGGCGGGGAGGTGCTGAAGTTCGGTGGGGACGCCGTGCTTGTCCTGTTCCGCAGTGACGACCACCCGGTTCGGGCCGCGGCTGCGGCCCTTGACATGCACCAGGCGCTGCAGCGGCTCGGCCCGGCCCGCCGAGCCGGCCTGACCATGACGGTCGGGGTCCACGGTGGCGAGTTCGACGTCTACCTGGCCGGCTCGACCCATCGGGAGCTGGTGGTCACCGGGCGCCACGCCACCGAGGTCATCCGGCTGGAGGGGACGGCCGAGCACGGCGAGACGCTTGTCTCGTCGTCCCTCGCCGCTCGACTCCCGGCCGGCGTGGCCGAGGAGCTGCCGACCGGGGATCATCGGCTGTCGTCCCCGCCGACCGATCATGCCGGCCCGGCGTCGTCGGTCCTCGGCGGTCGGCTGGCCCCGGTGCAGCTTCCCGTCGCCCCACCGGTCGACCATGGCCAGCTGGTACCCGGGGCGGTGGCAACCGAACTGGCCGCCATCGATCAGCTCGGTGGCGAGCACCGGGTCGTTGCCGTGGGGTTCGTCCTGGTCCAGGGGGTGCAGGATCTGGTCGAGGGACCGGACGGGGCCGGGGTGACCGGGGTCGCCGAGGCGTTCGGGTCCCTGGTCGACGAGATCCACCGGATCGGGGCCGACTACGGGGTCACGCCACTGCACACCGACATCGCCGAGGACGGCATCAAGGTGGTGCTGTGTGCCGGGGCCCCGCTGAACGTGGGAAGCATCGCCGACGGGCTGATCCTGGCCGCCACCGAGATCGCCGCCATCGACTCACCGTTCGTGCTCCGGCAGGGCCTGCAGATCGGTCGCTGCTTCGCCGGGTTCCTCGGCGCACCACACCGTCGGGCCTACACCCTGATGGGTGACCCGGTGAACACCGCGGCCCGGATGCTCGGGCCGGCGAACGATCGCCAGGTGGTGGCGGTGGAGGATCTGGTCTCGGTCACCCGCTCGGTCTACCGTTCCGAGGCGCTCCCACCGTTGACCGTCAAGGGCAAGTCCGAGCCGATCACCGCCTTCACCATGACCGGCACCACCACCGAGGTCCGGGCGTCACGGGACCTCGGGCCGCTGGTCGGGCGGGACGCCGAGGCGGCCATGATCGACCAGCTGCTGCAGGCCCGCCGGGGGATCCTGGAGTTCGTGGCCGGCGCCGGGATGGGCAAGTCCCGGCTGATGGACCTGGTCCGGTCCCGGGCCGAGGCGGTCGGGCTGCCGCTGCTCCACTGCGGCGCCCGTCCCTACGCCACCGCAAAGCCCTACGGCGTGATCGCCGATCTGCTCGAGCGGGCGCTGGCCTTCGACGCGTCGCTCGACGCCAACGGCCGGGCGGCCGCGCTGCGGCGCCGGATCGCCGACCTGGCCGAAGACGCAGACACCGATCTGGCAGGCGACCCGGCCGAGCACGTCGAGGCGCTGGCCATCCCGCTCGGTGTCGACGTGCCCCAGACCGGCGCCCTCGAGGGTCTGGAGGCGGCGTTCCGCCGGGAGCGGGTCAACCGGTCGATCGTGGCCGTGCTGGGAGCGATGCACCCCGACGGCATGGTGGCCGTCGTCGAGGACCTCCACTGGATCGACGACGCCTCGGCCGACGTGTTGACCCACGTGGCCCGTTGGGCGGACGAGCACCGCATCGCCGTGTGCTGCACCAGGCGGAACGAGGGGCTGTTCGCCTTCGACGAGGACCTGTCCGGGGTCACGAGCGTCGAGCTCCAGGTTCTGGACGAGGATGCCGTCCGGGCGATCGCAAACCGATCGGCAACCCGGGCCCTGTCCGACCACGAGCTGGCATCGATCGTCCGCCGGGCCGCCGGCAATCCGCTGTTCGCAGCCGAGGTCGCGTTGGCGGTCAGCGAGAGCGACACCGGCGAGGTCCCCGACTCGGTTGAGACGGTGATCGCCGGCCGCATCGACCGGGCAAGCCCCCAGGCTAGACAGGTCCTGCGGGTGCTGTCGGTGTGGGGTGACGAGTTCCAACCGAACGAGGTCGAGCCGTTGATGGCCGACCTGGTGGCCGGGGTCGATCTGCGGACCCTGGACCTGGCCGGCATCGTGGAACCCCACCCGGACGGGCCGTGGCGGTTCACCCACGCCCTTCATCGCGAGGTCGCCTACGCCGGGCTTCCGTACAAGCGGCGGCGGGAGTATCACCGCCGGATCGGCAGCTACCTGGAGTCCCGGGCCGCCGACCCGCTGGCCCTGGCCAGCATCCTGAGCGTCCACTACGACCGGGGCGGTCAGCACGACCGGGCCTGGGTGTACTGCCGGGAAGCGGGGGAGCAGGCCCAGCGGCAGCTGGCCCAGGTCGAGGCCACGGACGCACTTCGTCGGGCCCTGAACGCCGGCCGCTACGTCGACGTGCCGAACGCCGAGCTGGCGGACACGGCGATCAAGCTCGGCGACGCGGCCGAGCACGCGGGGGAGTACGAGACCGCCCGGTGGGCCTACCGGAAGGCTCGCCGCCTCGTCGCCCCGCAGGACCGGGCCCACCTCTCGACGTTCCGAAAACTCGGCATCGTCGACGAGCGTCAGGGCCGCTACGCCGCAGCGCTTCGGTGGTACCGGAAGGGGATGGCCGCGGCCAAGGACGCCAAGCCCCGACCCGATCGGGGGGAGATGCTGCTGCTGACCGCAGCGATGGCGGCAAGCGAGTTCCGCCGCGGCCGGACCGAGCGGTGCTGGGAGCTGATGGAACCCCTGGCCGAAGATCCACGGGCCCCGGCCGAGGTCCGGCTCCGGGCCTGCTATCTGCTGCAGCTGGCCGGCACCTACCTGGAGAAGCCGACCGCGCCCCGCTACGGCGAGCTCGGCCTGCAGCTGGTCGACCTCGTCCGCCAACCGGTCCTCCACGGCAACCTGGTCAACAACCTGGGGGTTGCCCAGTACTTCCAGGGCCGGTGGGATGCGGCCGCCGACCTGTACGAGGAGAGCTACCGGCTCCGGGACGGGGCCGGCGACGTGCTCGGCGCGGTGATGGCGCTCAACAACCTGGGGGAGATCCGCTCGGACCAGCACCGGTTCACCGATGCCCGCCGGTACTTCGACGATGCCCTGCGCCGGGGTCGAGCGGCCAAGACCACCTTCCTGATCCACGTCCTGGAGGCAAACCTCGGCCGGCTGGCGACCAGGGAGGGCGAGCACGAGGCGGCCGAAGAGCTGCTGCGGACCGCACTGGCCGGGTTCCGGGAGATCGACTCGTCGCAGTTCGTCGTCGACACCGAGCTGCGCCTGGCCGAGCTCGACGCCGCCCGCGGCCGATGGGATGCGGCCGACGATGCGGCGGAGCAGCTGTTGCTCGAGGCGGCCAAGCGCAACGCCGGGGCGCCGGAGACGGTGCCGTTGATCCGCACCCGAGCGCTGGCCGCGGCCGCGGCCGGCGACCGGGCCGGGGCGATCGCACTGCTTGAGGAGGC
>JBCCFN010000115.1:0-15843 GCA_039029715.1 Actinomycetota bacterium
CTGCGAACCGCCGAGTGTGCCGGCGTGACCGGGGTGATACTCGGCCGCCATCGGTCGGTCCACATCAGCCCCACGGTGACCAAGACCGCAGCGGGTGCCGTGGAGCATGTTCCCTTGGCGCTCGTCGGCGGGATTCCGTCGGTCATCGCCCAGATGAATGACCTCGGGATCTTCACCGTTGGATTAGATGGCGCCGGTGACCGTTCGATCTTCGACCTCCCGCAGCTCGAAACCGGCCCAACGGCGCTGGTTCTGGGCGCCGAGGGGGCCGGGCTGTCACGGCTGGTCCGTCAACGGGTCGGGGTGCTGGCCTCAATCCCACTGGGAGGACAACTCAACAGCCTCAATGTTGCGACCGCCACCGCCGTAGCCTGTTTTGAAGTCGTTCGGGCCCGGCGGGGCGCCTCGACCGGCTAGACGACGGGGCGGCCGCCAGGGGCTCCCGGTCCGTGGCAAGCTGGACACTCCCACGGAGCAGCCCCGTCGACGACGGAGGTAGGAGTTCAGTGACAGAGGCCAGCTACACCGCATGGGACGACAAGCAGTACGTCTGGCCCCCGCCGGATGGCTGGTACCTCGCTGCGGATCAGAAGTGGTGGCCCGAGGGCTACGGCCCGCCGCAGCCGGACCCGGAACCCGAACCGGAATCCGACGCTCGGCCGTCCTCGTCGCCGGATGCCTCCACCGAGTCTGCCGATCAGGTCGGTCGGGTCGCCGAAGACGCAGCCACAGCGCCGGCCCCGGCGGAGTTGATCGACGGCTGGTCGGACGTCAGCGACCGCTTCGATCCCGGCAACGGTCCGGGTGGCGTCGGGGTCGAGGTCGGGGTCGATCTCGGTGCCGGGACCGACCGTCGCCCACCGGTCGCCAGTTCCGGGTTGGTCCCCGGCCGTACCACGCCGGACGACGGCGGGCTGAGTGCCATCACCGATGCGCTGGACGGGGTGGCCGATCGTCTGTCGGCATCCGTCGGCCCCGTGGATGGCGTCACCGGAGCAGCGGATGCCTCGATCGAGTCGGCCGAGGATGGCGACGAGGTCGACACGGCGATCGGGCTGGCGGCGGCCGCAGCCGGCGACGAGTTCGGGTCGGTTGCCGAGCCGATCGGTGGGCCGGTCGGTGACGAGCCGACCGTCGGGGCGATCGACACCTCGGCCGTCGACTTCGACGCTGGCGACTACCGGACCATCGACCTCCCGGATCCAGACGCCGGCGGGTTTGCCGACCCGATGCCCGGGCCGGCCCCGGAACCGTCGGCCGCCATCGGCCCTCCCGGCGGGCAGGCCGAACACGGTGAACCGGACCTACACGGTGAATCTGGCCTACACGGTGAACCGGACCTACACGGTGAATCCGGCCTACAAGGTGAACCAGACCAACACCCAGCACCCGGCGACTACGGTGAGTATGGCGACCCCGGCGGGCAGGGGAGCGCCGGGATCGGCACGGTGCCGGATCGGGAGGCCATGCTCGGCGCCCCACCCCGGGGGCCGTCCAAGGGTCTGTGGTTCGCCATCTTCGGTGTGATCGTCCTGGTCGCCATTGGCGCCGCCCTGTTCCTCGTCCTCGGCGATGAGGCCGACGATGGGGCGGAGGCCGACCAGACGGTCAGCACCGGGCCCGGTTCGGTCGAGCAGCCCCATCCCCGGGCCACCGGCGTGGTCGTGTTCTACCCGGACAGCGGGGCCGACCAGCGGTGGATCGTCGAGGTCCTGGAGCCGGCGCGAGATGCGTCAGAGGAGTTGTCGATCGGCGGGGATCTGCCGGCAGACGGGCAGCAGTACGTGGCCACCCGGATCCGCATCCGCAACGACGCCGGCATCGATGGCGCCATGGTCAGCGACCTCCGGTTCAACCTGGTCGACGAGGGCGCGGTGCTGGTCCGGACCGATGCACCATGCCCCGCTGCGGCCGACGATCTGGACTACGCGGCCGCTGTTCCGCTCGGCGAGGCGGTGGAGGGTACGGTCTGTTGGACCGCCCCGATCGGGGAGCTGGACCGGCTTCTGCTCGGCATCGAGTCATCGAAGGTCGAGGGCCGGGTCCACATCCGGCTCCAGTAGCCGCTCGGCCAACGGTCAGAGCGGACTTGCCCCCGCCAGACCCGCGGTCGTACGGTTCGATTGGCGGGAAAACAAAGGGGGAACACATGTCCGAACTCTCGGGAACCACCGACGACGCACGCTTCCAACCGTTGGTCGACATCGTCGATCGACAGCTGGCCTCCGGGTACGACCTCGGGGCGTCGTTCGCCGTCGCCGTCGACGGTGAGCTGGTCTGCGACGTCTGGGGCGGCTGGTCTGACGAGGCCAAGACCGCCCGTTGGGAGGCGGACACGATCACCAACGTCTGGTCGACCACCAAGACGATGACCGCCCTCTCGGCCCTGGTGCTGATCGACCGCGGCACGCTCGATCCCGCCGAGAAGGTTGCGACCTACTGGCCGGAGTTCGCCGCCAACGGCAAGGAGGAGGTGCTGGTCAGCCACCTGCTGGCCCACAGCTCCGGGGTCTCGGCGTGGGCTCAGCCGGTCACCACCGAGGACGTCCTGGACGACGACAAGGCGACGGCCATGCTGGCCGAGCAGGCGCCATGGTGGGAACCGGGGACCGCCTCCGGCTACCACGCCCTCAATCAGGGCCACCTCGTCGGTGAGGTGATTCGGCGGATCGACGGGCGAGGCCTGGCCCAGTTCTTCGCCGAGGAGATCGCCGGTCCGCTCGACGCAGACTTCACCATCGGCTCGCCACCGGAGAACCACAGCCGGATCTCCAACGTCATCCCCCCGCCGCCGCTGCCGATCCCCGAGGACCTGGACCCCGAGAGCGTGATGATCAAGACGTTCACCGGGCCGGCCCCGGAGGCCGACATCGCCCACACTGCGGCGTGGCGGGCGGCGACCATCGGCGCCGCAAACGGCCACGGCAACGCCCGATCGGTGGCCAAGATCCAGGCTGCGGTGTCCAACCGTGGCACCGCTGGCGGTGTCCAGCTGCTGTCCGAGGCCACGGTCGACCGGATCTTCGAGGTCCAGATCAGCGGGGTCGACCAGGTGCTCGGGATGCCGGCCACCTTCGGCCTCGGCTACGGGCTGGCAGCGGCGGACAACATGGCCGGTGTGGTCTCGGGTCGCCAGTGCTACTGGGGTGGTTGGGGTGGCTCGGTGATCCTCAACGACGTCGACAATCGGATCACGATCGCCTACATGATGAACCGGATGCAAGCCGGCCTGCTCGGCAACGAGACCAGCCTTGCGCTGATCGCCGCCCTCGGCGACGTGGTCGACTGACGTTCAGACGCTGACCAGGGCGCCAAGCCGGTCGGCCAGCTCCGCCACCTCGGTTGCGGTCTTGTTCGTCTCTTCGGTCGCGGCCCGGGTCTGGTCTGCCACCGCTGCCACCTCGGTGATCGAGTCGGCGATTCCGCTGGTCGCCGATGTTGCATCCGCGACCGATCGCTCGATCTCCCCCATCGCCATCGACTGCTGCTCGACCGACGCAGCGATATGCCCGAAGTTGTCTGCCAGGTTGCCGATCGTCTCGACGATGGCCTCGGTCGCACCGACCGCTTCGGTCGCATCGTGCTGGATGGCCGAGATGCGGTTGGTGATCTCCTCGGTGGCCTGCGAGGTCTGACTCGCCAGATCCTTGACCTCGTTGGCAACGACCGAGAACCCCTTGCCGGCCTCCCCGGCCCGCGCCGCCTCGATCGTCGCGTTGAGGGCCAACAGGTTTGTCTGGCGGGCGATCGAGTTGATCACATCCACCACCTGACCGATCTCCCGGGAGCTCTCACCGAGCTTGGCGATCCGGCCGGCGGTGTCCTGGGCCACCATGACCGCCTCGGTCGACTCACCTGACGCACCGGATGAGGTGTTGGCCACCTCGCCGATCGCCACGCTCATCTCGTTGATGGCCGAGGCGACCGAGGTCACGCTGTGCAGCACGTCTTCCCCTGCGGCGGAGGCCGAGGTCGCCTGGTTGGATGTCTGCTCGGCCGAGGTCGACATGAGCGATGCCACCGAGGCGATCACCTCGGCCGTGCTCCTGGCCTGCCTGGCGGTGTCCCGCAGCTGGTGGGCCATCCGCTGGCGGTAGAAGACGGCGACCGTGGTGACGATGACGGCGCCGGCGATCAGGCCGGCGACGATGATGGTCTTGGCCAGACCCACGCCGGCATCGGTCGCCTCGGCCCGGGTGACGAGCAGATCGGTCTCTGCGGTCCGAATGGCATCGAGGGAGCGACGGATGTCGTCCATGATCGCCTTGCCCCGTCCCTCGGCCACCGCCGCAGCGGCGGCCTCTGCGCCCTGGGTGCGGCGAATGTCGATGATCCGGTCGGTCTCGGTGATGATGGCGTCGAGCTCGGGGGTCAGGGCATCCCAACGCTCGGTCTGGGCCGGGTTGTCCAGGGTCAGGGTTCGCCCCTGGTCCACGTGCTGCTGGAGGGCGACCAGACCGGCATCGTATGGCTCGAGGAACCCGTCGATCCCGGTGGCGGCGAAGCCCCGCATCCCGCTCTCGATGTCGACCACGGCCAGGAGCGTTGCGTCGACCTCGACGATCACCTCATAGGTGTGCTCGACCCACCCGATGTCATGCTCGAGGTTGTCGACGCTCAGGAAGGAGATGACCGAGACCGCCAGGAAGACGGCGAACACGACCGGGAACCCGACCAGCAGCTTGGTTCCGGCCGGAATTCGCAGTGAACCGGACCGCCTCGAACGGCCGACCCCGTGGCTGTCATCCGGCCGATTGCTGCTCGCGTACGTTCGCCCCATCCTCCATGGGTCGGAGGCCGGCCGGGCCCGTTGAGCGGTGACGGTTCAAATTGGGTCATTCGGATTGGGAGAATCGGCATCACCGACCCTCCCGATCTCGACGCAGCCGCCCGGTGTTCCGTCCGACCCAATTGATACCGGGGTGTCCCTGTCTCGCGCCCGGTGTCAGCTGTACTCGGTCAGCCGGTGGTTTCTCGAGCCCAGGCGGTGCCTGCACCGAGCCCGACGCCGTGCTGCATGACGTCCTGGACCAGGTGGACGTCCCAGTCGAACCAGGGTTGGAACTGCGAGACCACCATGGTGATCGTCGCCTCGTCCTCGGTCTCGACGATGGCGAAGCCGCCACGCCCGTCGACCTGGACCAGGATCTGTTCGACCTGCATGCCTTCCGGTGGCGTCCAGGCGGAGAACGCCTGCTGCAGGTTCTCGGCCAGTTTGACGTTCTGGGCATCGTCGGTGGGCGACCGGCGGATGTGGTAGTGCATGATGAACTTCATGGAATTCTCTCCAACCTGGATCCTTGGTTGGGACCATAGATCAACTTCTTACGAACGGAAACGGTCACCCGGGCGGCCGCACTCAGCAGCCGGTCGACGTAGGATCTGGTAGCAAATGGTTCGACTGTCCGATCTCCATCCGACCGAAGCCGACCATCTCCGGGCCAGGGCCGCAGCCATGCCGGCGCTGGAGTGCGAACGCTGGTTGTCCCCACCGCCGCTCCCCGAGGCGACGGTCGCCATCGTGTCGACCTGCGGTATGCACCGGCGTGACGATCCACCGTTCACCCCCGGCGCGCTCGACTACCGGCTGATTCCCCGAGGCGTCGACTGGGGAGATGTGGTCGTGTCGCACATCAGCGCCAATTTCGATCGCAGTGGCCTGGCCGACGACCCGAACGTGGCCATGCCGCTCGATCGGCTGGAGGACCTGGCGGCGGCGGGCGAGATCGGTGGGGTCTCGCAGTGGCACTACACGTTCATGGGGGCCCACCCCCGCCCCCAGATGTTCGAGGACACCGGGACCGAGGTCGGTCGGTTGCTGGCCGAGGACGGGGTCGATGTGGCCCTGCTCGTCCCGATCTGACCGATCTGTTCGGGCGCGGTCGGCGCCCTCGCCCACTTCATCGAGCGAGCCGGGGTGACCACCGCATCGATCAGCCTGGTCCGGGAGCAGACCGAGCAGGTCGGCCCACCCCGGGCCCTCTGGGTGCCGTTCCCCCTCGGTCGACCGCTCGGGGTTCCGGGGGATGCGGCGTTCCAGCTCGATGTGCTGCGGGCCGCCCTCGGCATGCTGGACACCGCGACCGAACCGACGATCGAGGACTACCCGCTCGACGCCCCGGGCGCTGGGCCGGAGGCCTGGGCCTGCCCGCTGAGCCTCGACATCGATGCCGACGACTCGCTCGGCGGGCGCCTGCTGGCCGAAGTCGGCCGCCTCAGGCCGTGGGCGGCGGAGACCCGTCGCCGCCGTGGCCGGACACTGTTCGGCCTGTCCGGTGCGGATCCGGACGAGGTTGACGACGTGGCGTCGGTCCTGGCCGGAATCGCCGAGTCTGGCGATGTCGCCACCACACCGGATGCCGGCATCCAGTGGGCCCACGAGATGCCGTTCCTGTTGCGGCACCTGGCGGATGACCTCCGGAGCTTCTACCACGAGGCCATCGCCGCCCGGCCCGGTGAGACGCCGCCGAATCACGATGCGCTCAACGCCTGGATCTTCGGCGAGACGGTCTTCGGTGAGGTGCTGGTGGCGCTCGGCGACCAGCTGACCCGGGCCGGCGAGCGGGACCCGATGGCGGTCCTCGTCCGCAACTTCGTCATCCCGGAGGGCCACTACCGGGGCGTGGCCAACTTCGAGGGCATCCAGGGCGGCTACCGCAAGGAGTCATAGTCGGACCTCCGCCACCGGGGGCTCGGTGTCCGGTCCGGCCCGCTCCGGTGCGGTCAGGGTGTCTGCGCCGGTGAGAGCGGGTGCCCGGCCATCGGCGGGCGTTCGGCCACCGACCGGAGGACGATGGTGGTCCGGACCCGGGTGACCGACTGCACCGGGTTGATCTCGGCCTCGATGATGTCGTTCAGCTCAGCGGTGTCTGCGGCCCGGACCTTGAGGAGGTAGCAGTCGTCGCCGGCGATCTTGTGGAGCTCCTCCAGTCCGGTCACGGTGGCCAGTGCCCCGGCGGTGTCGAAGCCGTGGGACGGCTTGGCGTCCGTGACGAAGACGAAGGCGAGGAGCGGTTTGCCGAGCGGGGTGGGATCAAGCCTGGCTTCGTACCCGCGGATCGTGCCGTCGGCCTCGAGCTTCCGCACCCGTTCGGCAACCGCAGACGGCGCCAGTCCGACTCGGCGGGCGATCTCGGCCTTCGACGTGGAGGCGTCAGAGAGGAGAATGGACAGAATTTCTCTGTCTGTACTGTCGATCATCTGGTGGATACTCTAATCCAACGTTGATTCGATCGTGGCCGATGGGTTCTGGAGGCGATCCCAGTATGGACGACCTGCATGGATGACCTGGAGGATGACCTGCTCGCATCGACCGTCAGCGGGACGGTGACCGCGGCGGTGGATGGCACCTGCGTGGAGGTCGCCTATCTGCGGCGCCCGGGCAGTGGGCAGACGTTGGTCTGTCTCCACGGCTTCGGGTCGACCAAGGAGGACTACGCAGACCTCGCCCTGCACCCGGCGTTCCGGGGGCGTGACCTCGTGCTGTTGGATGCACCGGGCTTCGGTGCGTCGCGGGTCGATCGTCCGGACCGCCTGTCGATTCCGTTCCTGGTCGATGTCGTGGCTGCGGTCTGCGATGACCTCGGCATCGAGCGTTTCCATCTGTCCGGCCACTCGATGGGCGGCCTGACCGCCCTGCTGTTCTGCCGGGTCCACCGGGACCGGGTGGTCAGTTTCGTCGACATCGAGGGCAACCTCGCGCCGGAGGACTGTTTCCTGTCCCGCCAGATTCTCGACCATCCGGCCGAGAGTCCGGACGCCTTCCTCGACGGGTTCATCCAACGGGTGGGCGAGCGGAGCGAGTACGCCTCTCGGCTCTACGCCAGCACCATTCGGGCCAAGGTCCGGCCGACGTCAGTCGAACCGATCTTCGTCTCGATGGTCGACCTCTCGGACAACCACCAGCTGATGCGGATCATGGCCGACCTGCCGATGCCTCGGCTGTTCATCCACGGTGAGCAGAACCGCCACCTCTCCTATCTGGGTCACCTGCCGGCGATCGGGGTCGAGGTGGCGGAGATCCCCTTCGCCGGCCACTTCCCGATGTACTCGAACCCCACCGCCCTGTGGTCGGTGATCGACACCTTCCTCACCGACGTCGAGGCCGCCTCATGATCGTCGCCGAGTTCGTCTCGCATGCGACCGGCACCCTCTGCAACGCCGACCCCGGGGTGGTACCGCTCGGCGCAGCGATCCGCCCGCTGATCCCGGGGCGCCGGATCGCGGGGCGGGCCCGGACCGCCCGCATCGTTCCCGGCCAGAACGCAGCCGTGCACCGCGCCGTCCGGGACGCTGGCCCGGGGGAGATCCTGGTCGTCGACGGAGGGGCGTCCGATCGGTACGGGCCATTCGGCGACCTGCTGGCCGAGTCGTGCCTGCAACGTGGACTGGCCGGCGGCGTGTTCGACTGCACCATCCGGGACAGCGCAGACATCGCTGCGCTCGGGTTTCAGGTCTTCGCCCGCGGCTTCCATCCGGAGCCCACGGCCAAGACCGATCCCGGCACGACCGACATCCCCGTCACCGTCGGCGGTGCGCTCGTCAATCCCGGTGACGTCGTGGTCGGTGACGACGATGGCGTCGTCATCGTCCCATACGACATCGCGGCGCACGTGCTCGAAGCGGCCACCCGGTTCGCCGACCGGGAGCAGCTGATCCGCCGCCGGATCCGGGGCGGCGAAACCACGTTCGACATCTTCGACATCGGTGCGTCCCCGTAGCGGCGGGCGCCGGGAGGAACCCGTGCCATGACTCGACCGGACAACTTCTTCAACTTCGACGACCTGGAGGACGCCCGCCTCCGTGACCTCGCCCCCGGCATCACCACCCGGATCGTCAGCGGCGACCAGGCCATGCTGTCGGTCGTGAGCTTCGAGCCCCACAGCGTCGGCACCATCCATGACCACCCCGAGGAGCAGTGGGGCGTGCTGCTTGCCGGCAGCGGCGTGCGCATCCAGGACGGTGTCGAGGTCCCGGTCGAGCAGGGCGACTTCTGGTGCACGCCGGCCAACGTGGCACACGGCTTCACCGCCGGGCCGGCCGGAGCCAGGGTGCTCGACATCTTCGCTCCGCCACGGTCCGCCTACCGGTCGGACGGCGCCGGCTTCGCCACCCCGTGACAAGCGACCGGATGCCACCCTCATCCGATGACGCCGTGGCCGAGGAGCCACTCGACGGGGGACTGACCAACGCCGGAGCGGTCGTTCGGGACGGTTCAGACGTGCTCCGTCCGGCCGGCGCCCAGACCGACTCGATCCACCGCATGCTCCGGGCGGTCCGGGCCCGCGGGTTCGACGGCGTCCCCCAACCGATCGGCCTCGATCCCGATGGGCGGCAGCGGCTCCGGTTCATCGAGGGTGATGTCGCCGTGGTGCCCTATCCGGAATGGAGCCAGTCGGATTCGGCGTTGGCATCGATCGCCAGGCTGCTTCGGACGTTCCACGATGCGGTGGCCGAGGTGGACCCGGCCGGGCTGTCGTTCCGGGACGCCCTGGCCGATCCGCTCGGTGGCGACACGATTTGCCACAACGACGTCGAGTTGTCGAACGTCGTGTTCAGAGACGGCGTGGCCGTCGCACTGATCGACTTCGAATTCGCCGCCCTCGGCCGCCCGGTCTATGACCTGGCCCAACTGGCTCGTCTCTGCGTCCCGATCGAGCACGAGGTCGATCAGCAGCGGATGGGCTGGCTCCCGGCCGATCGACCGGCCCGTCTGCGGGTGATCGCCGATGCCTACGGTCTCGACGGCGCGGGGCGGGCCGCGTTCCTCGGCGCCGTCGACGACGCGCTTGGTCAGGTCGAGGCCGCGGCCGGACGCCGGTTCGGCATCGGAGACGAACGGGCCGATGCGCTCATCGCCCAGACCGGAGGGGTGGAGAAGTACGACCGGCGGCGCCGCTGGTGGTCCAGACACCGGGAGGCGTTCGCCGCCGCGCTGGCGTGACCCGATCGACGTCGCCAGACGGCCGACCCGACTCTCACCGGGGGCGGCCCTGTGCCGCGCCGTCCGCTCGGAGTCGTCGGTCCGGTCGTCACGATCAGGCCCCGTCGGCGAGCGACGCCGCCGTGGCCCGGGCCATCAGGTCTGCGGGACCGGTCTGCCAGCCGGCGACCATGGTCATGGCCGTGATCAGCCAGGAGCCCTCGCTCCTGGTCACCTCGAATCGGTAGTCGCCGCCGAGGGTCCAGGTCTCCCCTCGCCATTGATGGGTGGCCTGAAAGGCGGCGGTGACGACCGCTGCGTCACCGTCGATGTCGACGAGATGGTTGGCAACGAGGTGCTGGTGGGCGTCGATCGCCTCGAATGCGGTCCGCCAGCCGCTGATCACCTCGTCTGCGGGGACGGTTGCCGGCTCGCCTCCCTGGAGCGAGGTGTAGTCGAGCAAGACCTCGTCGGCGAAGACGGTTCGCAGGTCCGTCCACTGGTGATGATCGGCGTGCCAGAAGAGCCGGGTGATCGCGTTGTCGATGATGTCGTCACGGTCGGTCATTGGAAGCTCCCTATGGGTTGCAGTTGGTCAGAGGGTGGCGTTGAAGTGGGCGACGATGGCCGGGGTGGCGACCGCCACCTGGGCCGGCTGGTCGTAGAAGTCGAGCTGGCCGCCGGCGGTCCAGATCAGGTCCTTGGGGCCGGCCAGGTTCTGGTGGAAGGCGTCTGCGCCGTCGGGGACGGCACCGTCGCGGGAGTGCACCATCTGGACCGGGACGTCGATGTCTGCTGCGCACACGATCGGGTTGAACTCGAGCCACGGCTGCCAGGACATCAGCGCGATCCGCTTGTCCCATTCGGGGATGGAGCCACGGTCCGGGTCCAGGTAGTAGTCGAACGGGCCGAACATCGCCGCAGACTCGTCGGTCTCCGAGATGGCCGGGATCATGGCCACCTCGCCGGTCTCCCGCCAGGTCGCTTCGGCCTGCTTCGACAACTCGATCCGTTCGGCCACACCCTCGGGCCCGCCGTAGTAGGGGGCGACGAGGTCGCGGTCGTGAAGCCAAGGGGCGATCATGCCGATCGAGCGCACCCGGTTGTCATCGGCCGCATTGACCGCCTGGTAGCCGGACGATGCGCAGACGCCGAGGGCCCCGATCCGGTCGGGGTCGATGCCATCGAGGGTCTGGGCGAAGCCGACGGCGGCGTTGATGTCTTCGACCTTCCGGCCGGGGTGCTCCCAGTTGCGTGGATCGCCGTCGCTCTGCCCGAACCCGCGAGAGTCGAAGGTGAGCGAGGTGATGCCGTTTGCCGCCAGTTGGCGTGCGTAGAAGTTGGCCTGCTGCTCCTTCGAGGTGGTCCACGATCCCGTCACGACGACGAGCGGGGCAGCTTCTCGTGCGTCGACGGGCCGGAACAGGTCGGCGACCAGGATGTCGCCGTTCGAGTCGAACCGGTGGCGCTCGGTGGCGAATCGGGTGGCGTTTCGAGTGGGGGTTGACGTGTTGGTCATGGTCCAACCATCCGCGCTGGCCGACCCGAAGTCCAAGACCTCCTGTGATGCCGTTTGGCTATTAGTGAACTGGTGGTCGCTACGATGCGAAGGTGGACGTCCACCTCCGAGACCTGCGCTACTTCGTCGCAGTGGCCGAGGAGCTGCACTTCGGTCGGGCCGCTGAACGACTCTTCGTCTCACAACCGGTCCTGTCGCGCCAGGTCGCCCGGCTCGAGGCACAGCTCGATGTCGTGCTGTTCGATCGCAACCGACGCAAGGTGGAGCTGACCTCGGCGGGCGAGACGCTCCTTCCGCAGGCCCAGGCGCTGCTGACTGCCTGGGCCGAGACCGAGCGCAACCTCCGCGACGCAGCGTCCGCCACTGCGGCGACCTTGCGCATCGGGCTGCAGACGAGCGTCGGCCGGGGGATTCTCGCATCACTCGGTGCGGGGTTGCGGCAACGCCGTCGTGAGTGGACGATCGAACTGAATCAGCAGTCCTGGGACGATCCCACCGCGGGCCTCGCCACCGGGACGTCTGATGTCGCGGTGTGCTGGCTGCCGCTCCCGGACGACGCTGGCTACGACTCGATCACGATCGCCACCGAGCAGCGGCTGATCGCCGTCCCGTCCGCCGACCCGTTGGCCGGGCTGTCGAGCGTCACGTTCGCCGAGATCGCCGATCGCGCCATGGTCGCACTGCCCCGCTCGGCCGGGGCGCTGCGGGAACACTGGCTGGCGAACGACCATCGGGATCAGCCGGCAGCCGTGGCGGCGACGGCCCACAGTGCGGAGGAAGCGATGGAAGCCGTTGCGGCCGGGATCGGCTCGGCCCTGATCTCGAGCGGGAACGCAGAGCTCTACGCGCGGGCCGACGTGGCCTTCGTACCGGTCGACGATCTTGCGCCGGCCGAACTGGCGATCGTCTGGCGGTCCGACGATGAGCGGCCCGTCGTCGCCGACCTGATCGAGATCGCCCGCCAACTCGAGATCGCCTAGGTGTAGGGAGCACTGAGGTTGTAGGCGGCGGGGTGCTGTGATCGGGTGAGCCTCCGAGGCAGTGTGGATGTTGCTGAACACACCACACGATCCTCGGAGGCTCGATGTCTCACCGTAATGCCCGTCTCACTCCGGCTGGTCGCCGGATGATGATCGAACGAATCCGAGCCGGAACACCCCAGGCCCATGTCGCTGCCCAGATGGGCCTTTCCCGAGCAACGGTGTCGAAATGGTGGCACCGCTGGCTGACCGAAGGCGTCGCTGGCCTGGAGGACCGGTCGAGTCGACCCCATCGTTCACCCACCCGGACCCCGAAGCCGGTCGAGGACCGGATTTGTCGTCTGCGACAGTCCCGCAAGTGGGGACCGGCCCGGCTAGCAATGCACACCGGCGTGCCGTCCTCAACGGTGCACAAGATCTTGGTCCGGCGGGGCCTGAACCGTCTGTCCTGGATCGATCGGCCGACCGGGAGGGTGATCCGCCGCTATGAACGAGCCCGTCCTGGCGAGCTGATCCACCTGGACATCAAGAAGGTCGGCAAGATCCCGCCGGGTGGTGGCTGGTGGGCTCACGGCCGCGGCAACGTCAAGAAACGACCAAGGGTCGGCTACACCTACCTCCACGTCGCAGTCGATGACCACTCCCGAGTCGCCTACGTCGAAGCCCATGACAACGAATAAGCCCTGACCCTGGTCGGGTTCTGGCGACGAGCTCAGGACTGGTTCTGGGCCAAGGGCATGACCGTCGACGAAGTCATCACCGACAACGGCTCCAACTTCCGGTCCGGCTTGTTCGCCGAAGTGCTGGTCGAACGAGCGGTCAAGCATCGCCGCACCAAGCCATATCGACCGCAGACCAACGGCAAGGTTGAACGCTTCAACCGGACCATGGCCGACGAGTTTCTTCACAACCGACGGTTCCGATCAGAGAACGAACGACGCCGCAGGCTTGACCGCTGGGTCCATGACTACAACCATCACCGGGACCACACCGCCATCGGCGGTCCGCCCGCATCACGCGTCCACAACGTCTGCGGCTACTACGCCTAGGCCGGGTCGGTCAGCCTCGGTCAGCGGCCCGCGGTCGAAGCCATCACCTGCGTCGCTCCACCGGCGTCGGTGGCCGGGGCTCGTTCACGCCCGAGCGCGAGCAAGGTCATGATCATGAACCCCATGGCGATCGGGGCCAGGAAGAACGGGATCATGGCGATCGGGAACCGGTTGGTGGCATGGACCGCGTCGAGGGAGAAGGTCTGGATCGGTGTCTCGAAGCTGAGCACGCCGATGGCGTAGGCCCAGGCGAAGTCTGCGCAGCCGAACAGGATCGTGGCATACACCGCCCACCGGGGCATCCGACCCCGCAGCCGGTAGGCAACCAACAGCGCGCTGGCGGCGATGCCGGTGATGACGTCGCCGATGCCGGCCCAGTAGGCGAACTCCGGGCCGACGTTTCCCCTGGCGTGCTCGAACAGGTAGAGCCCGCCGATGACCCGGAACGCCTGGACCCCGACCAGCCATGGCAGGCCGATGCCCTCCGGCACGAGCCGGTCGGGCCAGGCCAGGACGACGAGCGGTGGGACGGCGAGGCTTGCCACCATCACCACCGGCACCACGTATGGTCCGTCGAAGGCGAACTGCCACTCCACGACGAACAGCGTGGCCACCAGTCCGTAGAGGACGATGCCGGTGGTCAACATCAGGGTCGTCCGCCAGCCGACCCCGGCGGAACGGTAGGTCGCTGCGAAGTAGATGGGCACGATCGCCAGTGCGGCGATGATCGTCACGGAGGTCAACAGCGAGAACTCGACCATGGTGGAAGCTCCAATCCGCGTTCGGGTGGGACGGTTCGGGGTCGTCGGTCAGGGGAGACCGGCTAGGGGAGCCCGACCAGGAGGCCGGCCACGTCGTCTGCTGCGGAAACGTATGGGGCGTGCCCAGCGTCAAGCACGAACACCTCGTCGACCGGTGTGTTGGCCACCATCGACGCCTGGAGCTGCGGCCCGACCACGATGTCCTGGGCGGTCATGATGTAGAACTTCGGCACGGCGCCGAAGTTCTCGGCGGTCAGGGAGACCGGCGTGGCCAGCGGCATGGCCGGCTCGACCAGGGCCGATGCGGTCACCGTCTCGGCGTCCGCTGCACCGCAGTCCGGGCAGAAGATCGCCGCGAATCGGTCCTGGGGCACGGTCGCCACCGAGAAGTCGGCTGCGATGTCCAGGTTGCCGTCCTCGCCGAGCACGCTGAGGCGATCACCCTCGGCCAGGGTCGACAGGCTGTCACCGTCACTCGGCAGGTAGGCGGCCAGGTAGACCAGCGATTCGATCTGGTCCGGGATGGCCTCGGCGACGGCCGAGATGGTCATCCCGCCGAAGCTGTGTCCGACCAGGATCACCGGCTCGTCGTAGGTCTCGACCTCGGCGATCACGGCGTCCCGATAGCCGTCGAGGGTCTGGGCGCCGGCGTCGTCGCCGTCTCGGCCGGGCAGGGTCACGGCGGACACGTTTCGGCCGTCACCCTCGAGCTGCTGTTGGACCTGGGCCCAGGAGGAACCGTCCTGCCAGGCCCCGTGAACCAGCACGATCGGCGCATCCGAGGCGGTGGCGCCGCCGTCCTCGCTGGCGTCCGACCCGCAGGCGACGAGCAGCAGCGTCGATGCCACGAGCAGGGTGATGACGTGCCTGGTTGACATGATGTACCTCCTTGGTCGTCGTTCGGCGGGATGGGGGGGTAATGCCGAACGGCGGGAGTGATCCCACCGGCATCGTCCACCGGGCGGCATCCGACCGCCATGTCCCGGACGGACAACGACTTGATCAACCAGGACAACCGGGAGGGTGATCGGTACGGTTGCGGTGATGAGCGAACCGTCCGGCCCGAGCCCCG
Source organism: Actinomycetota bacterium (assembly GCA_039029715.1). Lineage (GTDB taxonomy): Bacteria > Actinomycetota > Acidimicrobiia > Acidimicrobiales > SZUA-35 > JAHELU01. The sequence goes on from JBCCFN010000115.1 coordinate 15,304, forward strand.
AGCACGAGGCGCTGTGCGAGTTCCTCGGCTACCAGCGGGAGGCGTTGATCTCCCGGCTCGACGGGCTGTCCGAAGCACAGGCTCGCGCCACGCCGACCGCCAGCGCGCTGTCACTGCTCGGGATCGTCCGTCACTCCGCCATCTGGGAACGACGGTGGTTTCAGGTGATCGTCGCCGGCAGACGGCTACCGGGCGAATGGCCCGAGGTCAGCGAACCGAACGACACGACGTTCGTGGTTGGGGAGGGCGACACCATTGCGTCGGTGGTTGGTCGGTACCGGGCCGAGATCGGGGAGTCGGACCGGATCCTCCGGGCCGCCGACCTGGATGCGGTCTGCGCCCGCGCCGATCTGGTGGAGGAGACCGTTCGGTGGGTCGCCTTGCACCTGGTGGAGGAGACCGCCCGGCACGCCGGCCACGCCGACATCATCCGGGAGACCATCGACGGCACCACCGGCCGCTGACGGCGCCCCGACTGGCCCGAGCGCACGGCCCGATCAAGCGCGCGGCCGCGCTCAGCCGCCGGCGGACATCTCGCCC
>JBCCFN010000116.1:0-15524 GCA_039029715.1 Actinomycetota bacterium
ATGTTGCTGGCCATTCCGCCGATCATTTTTACACTTCTGGCCAGCCGTCAGATCATTACGGGCATGACCGCCGGAGCCGTGAAGGGATGATACTGGAGTGGCTGATATCCCCCCTTGATCCGGCGCGACCGCACGAAGTCGGCATGGCATTGTCATGGCACGCCCGGTTCATGGTTCTCGGATGGGGCGTACTTGCGCCACTAGCAGTCATGATAGCCAGATTTTTCAAGGTTCTCCCTGGTCAGAACTGGCCACGCGACCTGGACAGCACTCTCTGGTGGCGAAGCCACTGGATGACGCAGACACTCGTTCTCGTTCTGTCTGTTGTGGCGCTGACCCTGGTTTTGATCTCGCCGCAAAACAGCGGGACAGCGGTTGTGCATCGTCTCTTCGGCTACGCCGTCCTGGTCCTGGCCGCCGCCCTGCTCCGGGAGGACACCTCCTACGCCTACGTGGCCGACCAGACCCGGCCCGGCATGTCGCTCCCGCTCCGGCTCAGTTCGCTGTGGGCCGGAGCCGCAGGCTCGCTCCTGTTCTTCGCCGCCATCGCCGGGACTGCGCTGCTCACCGGCCACCTGACCGCTCCGGCCTGGCAGCGGGTCGGTGTCGGCTCGGTGGTGGCCGGGCTTGCCGTCACCTCGTGGCAGGGCGCCGACCCGTTCGAGCGCTTGGCCCTCCCCCCGCTCGAGGGCGCCGGGATGGCCCCGATCCTGGAGCACTACGCCATGGTGCTCCATCCCCCACTGCTCTACGCCGGGATGTGCGCGGCCCTCGTGCCGGCCCTGGTCCGGGATCGGGCGGTCGCCGATCGAGCCTCGGCCGCGGCGTTGACCATCCTGACGGTTGCGCTGGCCCTCGGGTCGGCCTGGGCCTACGTCGAGCTCGGCTGGGGTGGTTGGTGGGCCTGGGACCCGATCGAGAACGTGGCCCTGATCGTCTGGCTGCTGCTGGCCGCCGCCCTCCACTGGCGCCAGACGGGATCACCAGGGGCGGTCGTGGTCTGGGCGCTGTGCTGGCCGGCCGTCCTCGGCGGCACCGCCCTGACCCGGACCTCACTACGGACGAGCGTCCACGCCTTCGCAGACGCCGCAACCCTCTCGGTCTGGCTGTGGCCGCTGGTCACGGTGTCCGCCGTCGGTGCGATGTGGCGTATCCGGGAGAGCGGGGTCGGCAGACAGCTCGGACCGGCGATCGCCGGGATCGACCGGGGCGCCGTCCTCCGTCGGCTGCCGCAGCTCCTGGTGGTGTCCACCGCGGTGATCATCGCCGCCGGGACCTACCGGCCGTTCATCGGCGGTGACGGAACCGCCGGGTTCTTCTACAGCCGAACGCTGTTCCCGATCGCCGTGATCGGGGCTGCCCTCCTCGGGGCGCTGCCGGCCGCTCGCGGCGGACGGACCATGGCGGCCGCCGCACGGGTGGTTGTCCGCTGGGGTCTACCGGTCGCCGCCACCTTGACCCTGGCGGTGGCCGTCGCCGGCTGGCGGGCCTGGTACCAGCTGGTGTTGACCGCGGCGGTCGGGCTGGGCCTCGGGGCGCTGGCCGCCGGCGGGATCCGGCAGACCGCCCGGTTCCTGGCCCACCTCGGCCTGTTTGCCATCCTGTTCGCCGCAGTGGCCGGCACCGCCTCGACCGAGTCGGTGATCCGGCTGCCGCCGGGGGCGTCCGGCATGGTCGACGGCCACCGGATCACGGTGGTCGACACCGCCGTGCTCCGGGAGGAGCCGCTGACCGTCGGAGCCACCGTGCTGATCGACGGCCGACACACGCTGACGCCGACCGTCGCCGTCTACCCGGAGCGTGGCCTCCGCCTGCCGGAGGTCGCAACCCGGACCCGACCCTGGCTAGACGTCCAGGTGGTCCTGCGGGACGTCCACCCCGAGGAGGGGGCGCTGCTGACCGTGCTGTTCCGACCGTGGAACCAGCTGGTGTGGTGGGGGGCTGGGCTGTTGACCGCAGCTGGGGCACTCCTCGCCGTCGACCGTGGTCGCTCGACCACCGACACCGGGACGCGACCGAGCCGGGTCGCAGCTGGCGACCCGGCTCGGCTCACTCCTCCAACTGGAACTGAAGCTCCTACGGCAGTGCAGCGACCTTTAGGATGAACTCGTCCGACTCGCTGAAGCCGGTCATGACCTCACCTCGGGGCGTCCCGGCGGCCAGCTGGCCGATCCAGTAGGCCCGCCCCTCGGGCTCGGCCGCCCGCTCCAGGACGTTGCCGTAGACCAGGTCGACGAACTGTCCGTCGGTGGTTGCGCCGTAGGTGGCGATGAACTCGGCCGAGCCGGCGAAGGCCTCCGACACCTGGATCAGGGACACACCGGCGGCCCGCTGACCGGTCCAGTAGGCCAGACCGTCCGCATCGGGCTCCCGGAGGAAGTAGGCCCGGTACAGGCGCCGAACCTCGGCGGCATACGGACCGTCTGCCGGGGCGGCCGGACCGGGATCGGTCGGTGCCGGTTGGGCCGGCGGCGCCGGCGGGGCTGGGGCGGGTGCCGCCGGCGGCGTGTACCCGGTCTGGGACCGGAGCACGAACTCCGCCGACTCGGAGAACCCGACCATCACCTCGCCCCGGGACACCCCGGCGGCCAGCTGACCGGTCCAGTAGGCGTGACCGCCCGGATCGGCCGGTCGACCCATGACGTTCAGGTAGACCTGGTCGACGAACTGGGCGTCGGTCAAGGCACCGTAGGTTGCGGTGAACTCGGCCGAGGCGGCGAAGGCGTTCGAGATGTCGATCAGGCTGACCGCACCGGAGGCCAGCTGCTGGCGCCAGTACTGGAAGCCACCGGCGTCCGGCTGGCGGAGGAAGTAGGCCTGGTAGAGGCGGCTGACCTGGCCGGCCTCGGCGTCGAGGATGACCGGGGCGGCGTTGGCCTGGGGCAGGACCCGTACCATCACCGACTCCGACGGCACCCCGGCCGTGGTCAACACCGACAGCAGGTAGTAGCCGGGGCTGATCTGGTTGCCGCTCGCCGGCAGGGTCGCGGTCAGCGTTCCGTTGGCGTCGACGGTGAAGGCGAGATCGGAGATCCGCTGCTCCATGTTGATCGAGTGGGTGACCGACCCGGTCTTGAGCAGGGTCACCCGGCCGATGTCGATGCCGCCACCGACCGCGATCGCCACCTGGCCACCGGGATTCAGATCGGTGGCCGACACCGCCGTGATCGTCGGCCTGGCCACCGGACCGCCCTGGGCCGAGTAGAGGTAGTCGGGGCTGAAGATCTCGGCGTTGGTGTTTGTCACCGGGCCGGGGGCACCGCCACCGGCGACCAGGACCCGCCCGTCCGGCAGCAGCAGCGCCGTCGAGTGGTAGAGCCGGGCCTCCACACCGTTGGTCTCGATCTCCCACTGGCCGGTCGCCGGATTCCAGATCTCGGCCGCATTGGTGATGTTGTACTGGGACAGCGGCCGACCATCGGCCTGGGCCGCCGTGTAGTAGCTGGCCCCGCCGGTGGCCAGGACCCGCCCATCCGGCAGCAGGGTCGAGTTGACCCACTCCCGGGCGGCGTGGGGCGCAGCGGCCGGGGTCACGGTCGGGGTGACGCCGTTGGCGTCGATGACGACCGCGGTGTTGGTCGGGCCACCGAAGTGGAGGATCTGGCCGGGGGCGAACATGACCGCGGTGGTGCTGTCACCCCACCGGTCGGTGCCGAGCCGGCCCGCCATCGTGATCTCGGACAGGTCGGCGCTGATGTAGTACATCCGGCCCAGGATGTCGACGCCGAAGATCCGACCGTCCGGCAGGAGGAAGTTGCGGGGGTACCACCAGTTGAGCTCGGAGGTGTCGAGGTGGTCGAGCAGCTGCGATCCACCCTCGGCGGTCCACAGCTCCGGATGGTCTGCACCACCGGCCCCGCCCTGGATGAACATCGAGCCGTCTGCCCGAACCGTGCCGGTCCCGTACCACCGGGCCCGGTTCATGCCAGGCATGGCAGTCAGCTGACCGGTGTCGACGTCGAGGGAGTTGATGTCCGGGTTCCCCAGGTTGTTGGTCCGATCCCCGATCCAGTTGTCCCCGCCGAACAGCAGCATGTCACCGGTGTCCGGACGGTTCAGCTGGAGGCTGCAGAACAGGTCGGTCTGGGTGGTGTTTGCCAGCGTGTTGTGGTTGAGCCCGGCCGATCCCGAGGGATCCCAGATGTCGTAGATGAACTGCCCGGTCTGCCGGCCACCGGCATCCGTGCCGTAGGTGACGACCCGACCTCTGGCGTCGAGGGCGGCGTGAATGGCCACCATCGGCCAGTTCTCGACCGGGCCCCATTGGCCGTCGACGGCCGGGAAGTCTGCGGCGCCAGGTGGAGCCGCCAAGACCGCTCCGGGGAGGAGAACCCCGGACGAGGCGCTTGCAATCGTGGTGAAGGCGAGGGCCGCAACACCCTGCCGAATCCGCCTGGTTTTCATGCTCTATCCCTGGTTGCTAGAGCATCGCCAAGCGCCAACTTGGACGCGTCGAAGCCGCCTCCCTAGAGCGTTTTCACCCAGACGGGAGCGGGCGCCCAGCCCGATTGAGCCGTCGGGCCCAGACGGCCCCGGGGAACCTTCGGTGGCCGCCGGGGCGGCGCTGGGTTCGTCTACTCAGCGACGGCCCGGTGGCCGGTCAGCGTCGGTCCCGCTTGGCCTTCAGGAGTTGGTCGACCGAAGACACCGGTGGCGGCGCAGCATCGGGGTCCGGTGGCGGCGCCGGTGGACCGGCCGGTGGCTCACCGTCCGACCCGTCCGGCGGGCCGCCGTCTGCGTCATCGCCCCGTCCACGGCGGCGAGGCCACCGCCTTGGGCGGCCATCGCCACCGACGGTCGCTCGTGACCGCCCGACCGGCGACGGAACGGTGCCGGCAATCCACAGCCGGCTGAACACCAGGGCGGCCAACCAGGTCCCGATGGCGATCAGCAGCAACCAGCCGGACAGCGGCAGGCTGCGGGACGACGACGGCAGGTCCTCGCCGTCGAACGCCATCGCCGGGGTGATCCCGGCCCGACCGCCGGTCGTCTCGGCCAGCGACGCAAGCAGCGCCTCGTTCGGGGCGCCGGGCAGGTACTCGGCGGCATAGGACCGCGGCGCCATACCCGACCCGACTATCACGAACCCACCCTCGCCGGCCCCGCCGGCACCGACCGCATAGCTGCCGGCCGGACCGACCGTGGTCGTGCCCTCGAACACCCCGTCGCCGGTCCGGGTCAGCTCCACCTCCCGCTGGACCCCGTCCGGGTCGGTGACCGTGACCGTGACCGGACCGGTCGGCACCGCAGCCGCTCCCTCAGCGCCGTCATCGGCGCCGGCCCGGCCCAGTTCGGCCCGGACCCGCAGCTGGTCGCCCTCGATCGTGGCTCGCACTGCGCCGCCGCTGTCCAGCGGGAAGCTGTCCCGGACCAGTCGGCTCCAGAACGGAACGTAGCCGTCCCAATCGGCCCACGCCTGGGCCCACCGGAGTTGGGCGTCAGACGTCCACGACGTGGCCCGGCCGAGCCCGGTCTGCCACGACGCCAGCAGCGGGTCCTGTTCCTCGCCGATCGTCAGCAGGGTCCTGGCCGTCGGCTTCGCCGTGGTCGCGACGAAACCGAACAGCTGGGGCGTGGCCTCGATCGGGTCCGTGATCGGCGACGAGCCGGTGACCGTCGGGAGGAACTCCCCCTCGTTGATGAAGCTCCGGGAAGCGATGACCGACTCCTGGACCAGGATCTCGGGAATCCGGGCCAGGTCCCGGCCGGGGTAGAACCGGCCGCCGCCGGCGTCTGCGATGCTCCGCAGCTCGGCGGTCGAGCCCTCGCCGGTACCGACCACCGACACCGTGATCCCCTCATCCTGGAGCGCAGCAGCGTCCTTGCGGAGGTCGTCGATCGAGCCGAGCGGGGTGAACCCGTCGCTGAACAAGATGATGTGCTTCAGGCCGGCGTCAGAGACCCGGAGCTGCTCTGCAGCGTCGATCAGGGTGGCCCGGAGGTCGGTGTTGCCGGCTGGGGTCACCCTGGCCAGACCGGCCTCGACGATCTCGTCCGCCGGGACCTGCTGGAGGTCGAGCAGCCACTTGGTCTGGGTGTCGATGCCGAGGATGCCGACCTCGTCCTGGGGACCGAGGGCGTCGATGGCCCGGGCCGCACCGGCCCTTGCAATGTCGGTCTTGTTGACCCCGCCTTCCAGCCGCTGGGTCGGGTCGCCGTTCTCGGCGCAGTGGCAGTTGCCCATCGACTCGCTAGTGTCGATGGCGAAGACCTGGGCCACCGTTCGCCGGCGTCTCGGGTCCAGGATGTCGCTCACCACCGGCAGCACCGACTCCAGGGTCGAGTCCTTGTAGCCACCCATGCCGTAGCTCTTCGGCCCACCGATGGTGACCAGGCCCCGGCCGAGATCACGGGTGTTTGCCGCCAGGTCGAGCATCTGCCGCTCGGTCAGGTCGTCGGCCGGCACGTCGACCAGGACCACCGACTGGTAGCCGGCCAGGCGCTCCAACTCCGGCAGGCCGCCGGGGGTGACCCGGTCAACGATGATCGAGCTGGACTCCAGCGCTGCGACCAGCGCCTCGGCCGGATCCGGCCCGTCGCCGCCACCACCGGCCACGACCAGGACCCGGGCCGGGCCCTGGACCTGGACCGAGGCCCGACCGACGTCGTTGCGGGACTGATCGTCGAGGGCGACCGAGACCGAGACGTCATAGGAGACCAGACCACCGACCGGCGGGGTGTCCCGGAGGGTCACCGTGGTCGAGCCTTCGGCCAGGGCGACCTCGGTCGTGCCGACCACCTCGCCGTTGCGGCGGAGGGTCACCAGGCCCGGTTGGGCGACAGTGGAGAAGACCGACGCCTCGATCGTGACCGTCTCCCCCTCGTCGACACTCGACGGGGCCCGGACCGAGGCCACCGACGCATCGACCTGCCCCCGGTCGTCGAGCAGGACGTAGTCGATCGCCACCCCCCGCTCGGCCAGGCTGGCCGCCTCGGCCACCGCGTTGCCGGAGGTGACCCGACCGTCTGACAGCACGACGATCCGCCGCTTCGAGTCCTCGGGCAACATGGCCCCGGCCAGCCGGAGCCCGGACGCCAGGTCGGTCCGGTCCTGGTCGATCTCGACCACAGACACGGTGTTCGGGCGCTCCCGGTCCCGCAGCAACTGGTCGACCCGTGACCCGTCGGCGCTGATGACCACGGCGGAGCGGGCGATGTCGTTCTCGTCGGCCCTGGCTTCGATGGCATCCTCGACGAACCGGTCCGCTGTCCGACGCCCGTCTGGTCCGATCGAGTCCGACCGGTCGACGACGAAGACGGTCGCCACCTCGCTTGTCGGGATCGGGATCGAAAACCCGACCATGGCCAGGGCGATGGCGGCCAGCGCGGTCACCCGGAGCCCGTTCGCGGTTCGCCGCTGCCAGCGAGGTACACCGGCCCGTGGCAGCCAGTACCACCACTCGACGGCGATCAGCGCCGCCAGCACCAGCAGCGCAACCCAGCGCCACGACCGCTCGGTGGTCGGTGGCTCCTCGTTCGGCCGCAGCTCCCGGGGATCGCTCGGGGAGACCGGCAGCGGGGTCAGCTCCGACTCCGCCGCCGGGAGCGACACCGCCACCGGGATCGGGGGGCCACCGTCGGCGGTCACGGTCCAGAAACCGGGGCGGTCGAGCGTGGTCGAACCGAGCCCAGCGGCCAGGAACAGCTCGTTGCCCCGAGGATTGGTCACCACCGCGTTGCGACCGGCCGGGGGGCTCAGCTCCTGGCCGACCCGCAGCGAGGTCGGGACCAGACCGGAGCCGGCCAGCTCCTGGATGATCCGGTCGCCAAGGACCGGGAAGCCGACGTCCAATGGCAGCGACGAGTTGCCGAGCTCGAACCCGAAGTAGACGAACGGCAGGCCGGACCGGCGGCCCCGGACGATCAGGGGCGCCCCCTCGGCACCGACCAGCACATCCGCGGTCGGGGCGTCGAGTCGCTGGGCCTCGGTCAGTCGCAACCGGGACAGGTCGAGCCCGGTCAACAGCCGGTCGCCGGCCTCGATCAGGGTCGGGACGGGACCCTCGACCGTGCCCGCCGGCTCCACCCCGGCGAAGCCGGACGGCGGGGCGATGGCCCAGAACGGGTGGACGATGTCGGCCGGGACGTCCTCGCCGACGAAGATCGAGACGTCCGGCGGGTCGACGGCCGGGTCGACGACGGTCACCCCGGGGAGGGAGGCGACCAGCGCCTCGACGAACGGGTCGGACGTGCCCTCGACCGCAACCGCGACCGCTCGGGGTCGGCGGGCCAGGGCGTAGGCGGTGTCGTCGATGGCCAGCAGGTCCTCGCCCCCGAGCCGGGCGATCACCCGATCCCCGGCCGGGAGGTCGACCTCGACCGTGACCGGATCCTCGCCGGTCAACTCGACGTCCTGGACCAGGCGGGTCGCCCCGTCGACGTCGAACCGGAGCGGCACGGTGACGTCCGGGCCACCGGTGGCTTGGAGGACGGCGGTGACCCGGAGCCCGTCGTCGGCCGGGACGGCGGCAAGCGAGCGGATGGCCCGGTTGACGTCGTCGGTGCCGACCAGTCGATGGGTGACCCCCGGCGGCAGGGACCGCAGCGCATCGTCGTCGTGCTGGCCGTCTGACACCAGGATGATCCCGATCGTCTGGTCGACCGTCTCCAGTCCGTCGGCCAGGGCCATGGCCCCGGACAGATCGGCCGGGCCGTCGCTCAGCTCCACCGCCGCCAGGGCGGCGGCGAACCGTTCCCGGTCACCGGTGGCCGTGACCGCGACCCGGGGCGTCGGCCCGGCAACCACCACCGAGGCGGTCCCCCCGTCCGGCAGCTCGTCCCACAGGCCGAGGGCGACCGCCTTGGCCTCGGTGAGCCGGTCGGGATCACCGTCGAGCGCCCCCATCGAGGCCGACGTGTCGATCACGACCACCGTGTGGTCCGCCAGCTCGGCCTCGGCCCGGATCACCGGGTTGGCCAGGGCAAGCGCCGCCGCCACCACCGCCAGCAGCTGCAGCAACAGCCCGACCGTCGGGGTCAGCCGCTGCCACGGGCGGGCCGCGGTTGCCCCGACCGTCTCGGTCTCCCACAGCAACCCGGAGCTGACCACCGTGTCCGCCCGCCGGGGCTTGAGCAGGTGGAGGGCGATCACCCCGATGGCGGCGGTCAGCAGCCACAGGCCGGCCGGATTGGCGAACGTCACGGCGTCTGTCCTCCGGTCACGACACGAGTCCCCCGGTCCGGAGCGAGCCGAGCAGGACCGCCCGGAGATCGGCATCGGCCGGGACCATCGTGTAGGCCGCGTTCAGCCCGGCGACCCGGGCCGCGATCTGTTCGAGCCACTCGTCCCGCCTGGCCTCGTAGCGGGCGATCGCCCCGTCGGTCAGCGACATCGGCAACCGCCGACCGGTCTCGACGTCGACCAGGTCGACGTCGCCGAGGACCTCGGGGTCCAGCTCTCCCCGACCGAGCACCTGGACGACGGCCAGGTCGGCCCCTCGGGCCGGCAACCGCCGCAGGGCCCGCTCCCACTCCGGATCCAACAGGTCGGACAGCAACACGGTCAGCCCGTTTGGGCCGGACCGGCGAAGCAACTCACCGGAGGCGGCCATCAGCGACGCCGGCCCGTCGGCCCGCAGACCCTCGAGGTGGCGGACCAGGTTCGGCCAGGCGGTCCGGGACGAGAACCGGACCGGCGGACCGGTCAACCGGTGGACGCTGACCACGTCCCGCCGGGTCAGCGACACGAAGCCGATGGCGGCCGCCAGTTCGGTGGCCCGCCGGAGCTTCCCGTCAAGACCCATCGACGCAGACGTGTCGATCACCAACCGGACAACCAGATCGTCCTCGGCCTCGTAGAGCCGGATCAGCAGCTGGTCGAGCCGGGCCAGGGTCAGATAGTCGATCCGGCGGAAGTCATCGCCCAGCTGGTACTCCCGGAAGTCCGCGAAGTCCAGAGAGCTCCCGTATCGCTTCGACCGGTGCTCCCCGGAGATCAACCCGGCCAGCGGGCGACGGGTTCGGAGCTGCAGTCGCTCCAGTGCCCCGAGGAGGGCCGAGTCGTGGATCGGCATCGGAAGCGGTCCGGTCCCGGCGCGCTACGGGGCGCCCCGAACGCCGGTGTCCGGCTCCGGGATGGCGGTCAACAACTCGTCGATCATGGCCCGGGGTGACACGTCGTCAGCCGCCGCCTCGTAGCCGAGGACCAGCCGGTGCCCGAGGGCCTGGTTGGCCAGGGAGCGGACGTCTTCGCACGAGGCAGCGGGCCTCCCGGCGAGCAGCGCCAGCGCCTTGGCGCCGAGGATCAGCGCCTGGGCCCCACGGGGTGAGGCGCCGGTCCGGACGTAGTCCTTGATCGTCTGGGGCGCTCCGGCGCCGTCGGGGTGGGTGGCGACCACCAGATCGACGGCATGTCTGATGACGTGCTCGGCCGCCGGGACCTCCCGGGTCAGGGCGATCATGGCCCGCAACGTCGCGGCGTCGGTGACCGGGCGGATGGTCGGCAGGGTCCGGGCGGTCGTCCGGTTGATGATCTCGTGGAGCTGGTCACCGGTCGGGAACTCGACCGTGGCCTTGAGCAGGAACCGGTCCAGCTGGGCCTCTGGCAGCGGGTAGGTCCCCTCCTGCTCGATCGGGTTCTGGGTCGCCATCACCAGGAACGGTCGAGGCAGCGGGCGGGTGGCACCGGCCACGGTGACCGATCGTTCCTGCATCGCCTCCAGCAACGCCGACTGGGTCTTCGGGGTGGCCCGGTTGATCTCGTCCGCCAGGACCAGCCCGGCGAAGATCGGTCCCTCCCGGAACTGGAAGCTCCGATTGCCGGCGTCGTCGGTCTGGAGGACCTGGGTCCCGGTCACGTCTGCCGGCATCAGGTCCGGTGTGAACTGGATCCGACCGAACGAGATCGACAGCGAGTCGGACAGGGCTTTGAGCAGCGCCGTCTTGCCGAGCCCGGGCACGCCCTCCAGCAGCACGTGGCCCTCGGCAAGCAGCGACACCAGCACGGTCCGGACCACGTCGTCCTGGCCGACGATCAGTTTGCGGACCTCGGCCTCGATGGCGGCAACGACCTGGGCGTACTGCTCAGGGGTGATGGCCGCGGCCGGGGCCGATGGCGGCTGCGGGGACCCTGGGTGGGTTCCGGTCTGGTCGGTCATGCGTCAGTTGCCTCCGGTGGTGTCCGCCAGGTAGTCGAAGTAGGACTGGACGGCCTCGGTCTCCGACGGTGCCAACGACAGGGTGTCGAGGGCGTCGACCGCCTGATTGCGGTAGTCGGTGACCACGTCGCGGACCGCAACGGTCGCCTCGCCGTCGCTGGTGGCCCCGTTCGCCCGGTTGGGGTCGGCGACGGTCCCGTCCCCGCTGGCCTGGGCGTCTGCGTTCAGGGTGTCGGTCTCGCCGCTGGCGGGTGCCACCGCGGTGGCATCGGGATGCTCGACCGACGGTTCACCGCCCGGGCCCTGCTCGCCGTCGGGGTTGGTGCCGCTCCCGAATCCCGACGGGTTCTGGCCAGTGGCCTGCATCCCGCCACCGCCCTGACCCTGACCTTGACCCTGGCCCTGGCCCTGCCCTTGGCCCTGGCCCTGCCCTTGACCCTGACCCTGACCCTGACCCTGCCCTTGACCCTGACCCTGACCCTGGCCCTGGCCCTGGCCCTGGCCGTCACCTTGACCCTGGCCCTCGCCCTCCCCGTCGGCGGCGTCTGCGGCCTGGGCCTCCAGCTGGTCGGCAAGCTCGGCCAGCTGGTCTGCGGTCACGTCGTTGGCGATCCCGGCCGCAGTCGACGAGGCGGCCGCCGCGGCCGAGTCCGCCGCCGCATCGAGCGCCCCGGCCAGCGCGCCAGCGTCTCCGGCGGCCGCCGCCTCCGCCGCCTCCTGCACCGCCGCAGCCGTCTCCGGATCACCGGCCTCCTGGGTGGCGGCCAGCTCGGCCAGCCGCTCGGCCAGGGCCGCCAGCTCCTCGTCCGACAGCCCGGCGGCCTCCTCGGCCAGGTCGGCGAACTGCTCGGCCGGGGTCGACCCGGCGGCCACCGGATTGGCGGCAAGCGTCCGACTCAGGCCAAGCGACGCCGCCCGCTCGGCCAGGGCGTCCGGATCGGACCGGGACGAGAGCTCCTCAGCCGCCGCCTCCAACCGATCGAGCGCCTCGGCGATGTCATCGCTGCGGGCAACGTCGTCTGCGATGGCGGCCAGGTCCTCCGCCAGGTCTGCGGTCGCCGGATTCTCGGCCAGCTCGTCCGCCCTGGCCGCCAGATCCTCGGCCACCGCCTCGACGGCCGCCTGCTCCTGGGCCAGACGTTCCCGGTCGTCGTCGGCCGGATTGCGGACCAGGGCCAGAGCCAATGCGGCGACGAGCAGGGCGCCCCCGATCACGAACGGTCGGAGTCGGAAGGGCATGCCGATGGCGGTCGTCGCGTCCGTCGGCGTGAGCGCTCCCACCCGCCGATAGACCCGATCGGCGAACGGGTTGTCCGGGTCGACCTCCAGCGCCGAGGTCACCGCATCGTGGCTGTCCAGTCCCCGGTCGAGCGACCGGGCAACGACGAAATCGGAGAGCGGGAACAGCAACCCGTAGCCGACGATGCCGACGGTGACCGCAAGCGCAACCGCAAACGCCGCCGGTTCCGGCCAACCCCACGGGCGGAGCCAGCCGACCAGGACCAAGCCGACCGCAGCCGCCCCGACCGCCGGAGCGGTCAACCCCCCGGTTGCGACGATCCAGGCCGCCCGAAGCCGCCGGCGGGCGGTTGCGAAGACCGCGGCCAGGCCCAGGTCACCCGGCGTCATCGCTCCGTCTCGGCCGGGGTCCGGAGCCGGCCGGTGGCCACGTAGAGGGCGATGTAGATGGTGCACAGGCAGAACACCACGTACCACCGCCAGACCGCAGTGGTCTCGGTCCGGATCTCCCCGCCGTTGCCGACCGCCACCGCACCGTCGAACCGCTCCAGGCCCTCGATGAGGCTGCGAAGCCCGGACAGCGGGTTGCCGCCGAAGAACGAGTCTGCGTCACCGGTCACGTCGGCCAGGGCCACGAACGGGTTGGGGGCCAGGATCTCCTTCGGCGGGATCGGATCGGCCTGCTGGAAGTCATCTGACGAGACGACCTGGATGATGGCGACCGCCCCGAGAAGGACGAAGGTACCGACGGCGATGGCCAGGATGAACCCGTAGGTGGCGACGATCGCTCCCTGGACCTTGCGGACCATGGCCGAGAACATGATGCCAACCGACCCAAGCGTGATCGCGGTCAGGATGATCATCAGCAGGCCCTTGATCAGCGGCCACACCCCGACCCCGCCGATCAGGAACGCCACCGCCAGGATCGGGGCGGCGATCACGACGAGCAGGACGGTGAAGGCGATGGCCGCCATCGACTTGCCGAGCACGATGGCGAACGGGCTGAGGGTGGTCATCTGGACCGGTATCAGGGTCTGCCGGGTCCGCTCCCCCGCCACCGCGCTGGCGGTGAACGCCGGCACCAGGAACAGGACCAGGCCGAGCATCCCGAACAGGGTCCACTCGAACATGTCCTTGCCGATCTCGGCGGTGTCTGCGCCGATGACGTCGCCCTGGGAGTCGGCCGAGGCGACATAGACCAGCGACGCCAGCCCGCTGAGCAACAGCAACCACAGGGTCACCGCCAGCACCGCCCGGGTGGAGGATGCCCGTTCGGCCAGCTCCCGGCGAAGGACCGGGTTCCGGGTCACGTCTGCCATCGAGATCACTGGACGATCCCCTCGGTCACGGTCAGGAAGACGTCTTCCAGTCCCTGGCTGATGTCCGTGAACTCGACGACCTCTCGGGGATCGTCGAGGACGAGCGAACGGAGCAGCTCCGACCGGCTCAGACCATCGGTGGTCCGGTCGTCGACCAGGTCGTACTCGACCTCGGTGCCGTCGGCGAACCGGGCCCGGACCCGCTGGGTCACCTGGCTCCGGGACAGGATCTCCTGGGGGCTGCCGGAGGCAAGCAGCCGCCCGGCCTCCATGATCCCGACATGGGTGCAGACCTCCTGGAGCTCGGTCAGGATGTGGGAGCTGACCAGGATCGTCTTGCCCATGGCGTTCAGGTTTTCGATCAGCCGCCGCAACTCGATCCGGGCCCGGGGGTCCAGACCGGAGGCCGGCTCGTCGAGGATCAGCAGGTCGGGGTCGTGGACCAGGGACCGGGCAAGGCTGAGTCGCTGCTTCATACCTCGGCTGAGGCTGTTGACCTGTGCGGTCCGCTTGACCTCGAGCTCCACCAGTTCCAGCAGACCGTCGATCAGCCCGTCCCAGTCGCTGCGGGGGATGCGGTAGGCGGCGGCGAAGAACTCCAGGTAGTCGGCGACGACCATGCCTTCGTAGACCCCGAGACCGTCCGGCATGTAGCCGATCCGGGACCGCACCTCGGCCGAGTCGATGATCGGGTCGTAGCCCTCGACCAGGATCCGGCCCTCCGACGGCAACAGCAGCGAGGCCGCCATCGACATCAGCGTCGACTTGCCGGCACCGTTCGGACCGATCAGGCCGTAGATCGAGCCGCGCGGGATGACCACGTCGACCTGGTTGACCGCATGGAGCGGGCCGTAGCGTTTGACCAGGCCCCGGGTGGCGATCGCCGCGTCCGGCGGTGCCTCGAACGGTCCCTCGGCCGCCGGCGCGACCGGCGGGAAGGCCGGGGCTGGCGGCGCCGCCGACGGCGCACTCGGTTGAGCCACCGCCGGGCCGGTCGGTGGAGCCGCCGGTGGACCGGGCGGTGCCGGCGGCAGGCCGGTCGGTGTGCCGACCAGGGCCGGCGGCGCCTGCGGGGCCTGGGGACCATCGGGGTGAGGAGCCGGAGGGACCGGCGGCGGCATCGGCGGCGGCATCGAGGTCAGGTCCGGGTTGGTCGGGTCATGGTCGGTCACGACGTGACCTCCACGGTCATCACGTAGTCGATGGCGTTGCCACCGAGGTCCTGGGGCCGGATCTCGTAGTCGCCGTCGACCTCGACGACGTAGCCGATCTGGCTGTTGAGATCTCCGCCGACCCGGTCGTCATTGAACGCCACCAGCTCGCCGTTCTGGTCGACCAGTTCCAGGTAGGGATCGCCGCGTAGGGCATCGAGGTTGATCTCGATGACCTGGCCCTCGGTCAGCGAGATCGAGTAGGCGTCGTGTTGCTGCGCCCCGACGCTCCCCTCGAACACCAGTGGCTCGCCTCCCAGCTCCTCCGGTTCGATGACGAACGACCCGGCACTCTCCAGGAACCGGGGCAGGCCCTCACCCGGCCGGTCGATGCCGGGCTCGCCGAACTCGCCGTCGACGTTCCGGTACACCGGTTCGGTGAGGAGTGGGGACGGAGCCGGCGGCGTACCTGGCTGCACCTGGACCGTCAGCCCGGCGCCCCAGTTCCAGGGTGCGGTGAAGGACCGGACGACGATCTCCCCGTCGATCACGGCCGCCGACGGGATGGCCATCGGGATGTCGCCGCCGCCTTCGGGAAGCGCGACGTACCGGAACCCGTCCTCGGTCAGGAACCCGACCGAGGCGCTGGCCCCGTCTGCCACCAGGGTCAGGTCGTCCAGGTCGGCGCCGGGCCCGAGGTTGATGCGGTAGTCCTCGGG
>JBCCFN010000117.1:0-15461 GCA_039029715.1 Actinomycetota bacterium
CGGCCTGGAGGCCGACCTGGTCCGCAAGGGGGCCTCGGCCTTCGCCGGCCGGATCGGGGAGCAGGTGGCGTCTGAACTGGTGACCCTGATCGACGACGGGACCATGGACGACGAGTGGGGCCGGTATGCGATCGACGATGAGGGCAATCCGGCCCGCCGGAACGTCCTGATCGAGGACGGTGTCCTGGTCGACTACATGTGGGACGGGCTTCGGGCCCGGTCTGCCGATCGGCCGAGTTCCGGCAACGGCCGCCGCCAGAGTTACCGGCACCTGCCGATGGTTCGGATGACCAACACCTACCTGGCCGGCGGCACCTCCGACCCTGCCGACATCATCGCCGGGGTCGATCACGGGGTCTACGTTGCCAAGCTCGGGGGTGGGCAGGTCAACACCGCCTCCGGCGACTTCGTCTTCGGGATGACCGAGGCCTACATGATCGAAGACGGCCAGATCACTGCGCCGCTCCGAGAGGGGCAGCTGATCGGCAATGGGCCGAAGGTCCTCCAGCAGATCGAGGCGGTCGGCAACGACTTCGAGATGGGCCCGCCGGGGACCTGCGGCAAGGACGGCCAGGGCGTCCCGGTCGGCGACGGCGTGCCGACCCTCCGGGTCCAGGAGCTGACCATCGGCGGGACCGCGAGCGCATGAGCCCGGACGAGCTGCTTGCCATCGCGGAGCGCATCGTCGACCAGGCGGCGGCCAACGAACAGATCGAGGTCGCCTGCTCCCACGGCCGCTCGACGAGCGTCCGGGCCTACAAGGGTGAGGTCGAGTCCCTGACCAAGGCCGAGAACCACGCCATCGGGGTTCGGGTCCTGGCCGACGGCCGGGAGGGGTTCGCCAGCGCCGGCACCCTCGATGAGGACGTCGTGGCCAGCATGCTGGCCGAGGCCAGGGACAACGCCCGGTTCGCCGAGGCCGATCCCCATGTCGGGATCGCGACCCCGGATGGGATCGACGCAGTGGCCGTCGATCTCTGGCGGGATGGGGTGGACGCCACCCCGAACCAGGACAAGATCGAGATGGCCCTGGAACTCGAGCGCCGGGTCCGGGCCGCCGATGACCGGGTGACCGGGATCAGGGTGTCGGCCTACGGCGACAGCACCGGCGCTTTCGCTCTGGCCAGCACCGCCGGCATCCGGGCCGCAACCAGGGCAACCTCGTCTTCGGTCTCGGTCCAGGCGCTCGCCGCTGACGGTGACCGAACCCAGACCGGGTTCGCCTACGACGGCGCCCGGGAGCCCGGCGACCTGGACCTGGATCGGGTCGTGCACCGGGCGGTCAGCCAGACCGTCGACCGGATCGGTTCGTCGAAGCCGAAGAGCACGACGGTCGATCTGGTCCTCGATCCCCACCAGGCGGCAACCGTGCTGGGCCTGATCGGTGGGACGTTGACCGGGGACCGGGTCCTGAAGGGGCGCTCGCCGTTCGTCGACCGGATCGGTGAGACGATCGCCGCTCCCGCCCTCAGCTTCCTCGACGATCCGACGGATCCGGCATCGCTCGGGGCGGACTCCCACGACGGTGAAGGTCTGGCCTGCCGCCCGGTGCCGCTGGTGGCCGACGGCGTCCTGCAGGGCTTCCTCCACGACTCCTACACCGGCCGCCGGTCGGGGGCCGGCTCGACCGGGTCTGCGATCCGAGGGACCAGAGGGCTCCCCTCGCCGGGGCTGCATGCGCTGTCTGTCCGGCCAGGCGAAGGCTCCCTCGACGAGCTGATCGCAGACGTCGAGGAGGGGCTGCTGGTGTTCAGCCTCGCCGGCCTGCACTCCGGGGTGAACCCGGTGTCGGGTGACTTCTCGGTCGGGGTCGAGGGCCGGATGATTCGCAACGGTGAGCTGGCCGAACCGATCAACGAGTGCACGATCGCCTCGACCCTGCAGCGCCTGCTGCTCGACGTGAAGGCGGTCGGCGGGACGGTCGATCACCTGCCGAGCGGCGTCTCCACCCCGCCGCTCGTCGTGGGGGGCGTCGCCCTCTCCGGGGGAGACTGATGCGGCCCACCGCCGAGGCGGTGGCCCGCCATCCACACCTGGCCGATCCGGTGCCGGACGGGTGGGTCCGAGTCGACTGCCACAGCCACACGATGTGGTCCGGCGACTGCACGACCACCCCGGACGAGCTGGCGGCCGCCGTCGAGGCGTCCGGGATCGACGTGCTGTGCATCACGGACCACAATGCGGTGGCCGGTGCGTTCGAGTTGTTCGACAAACTGCCGTGCCGGGTCATCGTCGGCGAGGAGCTCCGGGTCGGTAGCGGCGAGCTGATCGGCCTGTTCCTGACCGAGCGGCTGCCCCAGGGGATCCCGCTGCTCGAGGCGGCCCGCCGGATCCGGGATCAGGGCGGGGTGGTCTACATCCCCCACCCGTTCGACCCGTTGCGGAACTGCCTCCGGGCCGAAGACATCGATCTACTCGTGAGCGAGGGTCTGGTCGACGGCATCGAAGGGTGGAACGGCAAGACCAGCCTGACCTCGCTCCAGGTCAAGGCCCAGGAGTACGGGGCGGCAAACGGCCTGTTCATCGGAGCCGGCAGCGATGCCCATGTGCCGGACGCCCTGGGCGCGGCCTATGTCGAGATGCCGGACTTCGACGGTCCGGAGCAGTTCCTGGCCCTGATCGGCCAGGGCCGCATCGTCGGTCACCACTTCGACCGGCCGAGACCGTGGACGCCCCGGATCGTCCCGTCGATCCCCGACCCGTCGGCCGAGGGGGGCTGAGGTCAGTCCGAGGAGGACCCGGACGAGCCGGAAGAGCCGGACGAGGACCCCGAACTGGCCTTCGAGCCGCCGTCCGAGGATCCGGAGGATGAGGCAGAGCTCGATCCGGACGTGGCATCCGTGGCCGATGAGCCGGAGCCGCTGTCGCCGTTCGAGGAGTCGGACGACTTCGACGAGGACGAGCTGCGGCTGTCGTTCTTGTAGAACCCCTCGCCCTTGAACGAGATCCCGACCGCACTGAACACCTTCTTGAGCTGGTGCTGGCCGGACTCGTGGACCTCACAGCCGTCGAGCGTGGTCAGCGTGTCGTCGGTGAACGACTGCTCGATGTCGAAGTGCTGATCGCACAGGGGGCACTTGTATTCGTAGACAGGCACTGACGTTTCTCCGTACCGACCGACTGTCGGAAGCGGTGGGATCGGTGATTCCACCAGCCGCTCAGCGTACCGCCCGCGGCGATGGGCGCCATCGGCCCGGCCGGGGTCGGTACCATCGGTGGCGGCCCGCCCCCCACCCGAAAGGCCCGCCGTGTCCACCACGTCCCCCTCCACCGGCTCGCGCCCGCCCGTTCGAAAGGCGGTCATCCCCGCCGCCGGCCTCGGCACCCGGTTCCTGCCCTTCACCAAGGCGGTGCCGAAGGAGATGCTGCCGGTCGTCGATCGCCCGGTCATCCAGTACGTGATCGAGGAGGCGGTCGATGCCGGTATCGAGGACATCCTGATCATCACCTCCCGGCACAAGAAGGTGATCGAGGACCACTTCGACATCCTCACCGATCTCGAGGACCAGCTGACGGCGAAGGGCAAGGACGCCGAGGCGGCCGAGGTCCGCTCGCTGGCGGAGCTGGCCCAGCTCCACTACGTCCGCCAGGGCGAGGCGCTCGGTCTCGGTCATGCGATCGGGACGGCAGCGAATCACGTCGGAAACGAACCGTTCGTCGTCCTGCTCGGCGACGACATCATGGCCCCCGAGGCCGGCGTGGTCCGGGGCATGATCGATGCCTACAACCAGCACGGCTGCTCGGTGGTTGCGCTGATGGAGGTCCCGAAGGAGGACATCTCGTCCTACGGCTGCGCATCAGCAACCCCGATCGGCGACCGGCTGGTCGAGGTCGGCGGTCTGGTCGAGAAGCCGGCGGTCGAGGACGCGCCGTCCAACCTGGCGGTGATGGGCCGCTACCTGTTCACCCCGACGATCTTCGAGGAGATCGCCAACACCGGCCCCGGTGTCGGTGGCGAGATCCAGATCACAGACGCCATGTCGTCGCTCCTCGGCAGGGAGAAGATGCTCGGGTTCACCTTCGCCGAGGGTCGGTTCGACACCGGCAAGAAGCTGGACTATCTCCGGGCCGTGGTCGAGATGGCGCTTCGCCGGGAGGACCTCGGCGACGACTTCCGGAAGATCCTGGCCGACGTGGCGGCCCGGGAGGGCCTCGGGTCCTGAGCCTCGGGCGATCACCGTTCGATGGCCCTACATTGGTCTGCATGATCGCCCTGGAAGAAGCACAGGCCAAGGTCAATCGAGACCTCGGTGTCCTCCCCCCGGTCAACGTGCCGATCGGGGACTGCCTCGGCACGGTGCTGGCCGAAACGGTGGCCGCCACCGAGGCCATCCCGCCGTTCGCCAACACCGCCATGGACGGCTTCGCAGTGCGAGCGGCGGACACGGTCGGGGCCAGCAAGGAGCAACCGATCACCCTGCCGGTCGTCGCCACCATCCCGGCCGGTTCGGTCGCCCCCCGTTCGCTCGGACCCGGCGAGGCCATGCGCATCATGACCGGCGCCCCGGTCCCGGAGGGGGCCGACGCCATCATCATGGTCGAGCTGACCAAGCCGGCCGGGTTCGACGTCAAGATCCTGGCCGAGGTGCCAGACGGCAACCACATCCGACCTGCCGGCGACGACATCGTGGCGGGGGCCGAGGTCCTGCATCCCGGGACCATCCTCGGCCCGGGTCATCTCGGGGTCTTGGCCAGCCTCGGTCGCGAGACGGCGAGTGTCTACCGCACACCCCGGATCGGGGTGATGTCGACCGGCGACGAACTGGTCGAGGGGCCCGAGCCGCTCCAGCCCGGCCAGATCCGGGACTCGAACCGCATCATCCTGCTGTCGATGGTTCGTGAGGCGGGCTTGGAGCCGGTGGATCTCGGGCTGATCAGGGACGATGAGGCGGCCATCGAAGAGGCGCTGCACCGAGGGGCCAGCCGCTGCGATGCCGTGCTCACCTCCGGTGGCGTCAGCATGGGTGACTTCGACTACGTCAAGGCCGTGCTGACCCGGTCCGGTGACTTCTCCTGGATGCAGGTGGCCATCAAGCCGGCAAAGCCGCTCGTATTCGGTCTGCTGGACGGCACGCCGGTCTTCGGGCTGCCCGGCAATCCGGTGTCGTCGATGGTCAGCTTCGAGCTGTTCGCCCGCCCCGGTCTCCGCCGGATGATGGGTCGGCTCGACGCCGAGCGGCCACGGGTCACCGCCATCGCCGATGAGGCGATCCGCCGTGGCCCGGACGGCAAGATCCACTTCACCCGGGTCCAGCTCGGGCGCGACGACCAGGGGCAATGGCGGGTCCGGTCCTCAGGCGGTCAGGGGTCGCATCAGCTGATGGCGATGGCAACCGCCAACGGGCTGGCGGTCGTACCAAACGGCGACGGGATCGAGGCCGGTGGAACCGTGGAGGTCCTTCGGCTCGACTGACGCTGCGGCTTGGTCCCCGGATGACCCCGACGGGTACCCTGAGCCGATGGCCACCGACTTGATCGACCGATTCGGGCGGGTCCACACCGACCTGCGGATCTCGGTCACCGACCGTTGCAATTTCCGGTGCCAGTACTGCATGCCCGCCGAGGGGATGGAGTGGTTGGACCGCAAGGAACTGTTGACGTTCGAGGAGATCGAACGGGTGGCCCGGGTCCTGGTCGAGCGGGCCGGCGTCCGATCGGTCCGCCTGACCGGCGGCGAACCGACCGTGCGGGCCCGGCTCCCGGTGCTTGTCGGCAAGCTGGCTGCGCTCGGCGTCGACCTGTCGATGACCACCAACGGGGCCACGCTGCCCATGTTCGCCGGCGACCTCCGTGCGGCCGGCCTCCAGCGGCTCAACATCAGCCTGGACACCCTGGATCGAGATCGGTTCCTGGAGCTGACCCGACGCGACGACCTGGCGAAGGTCCTCGAGGGCATCGACGCTGCGGTTGCCGCCGGTTTCGCACCGGTCAAGGTCAATGCGGTCCTGATGCGGGGTATCAACGACGACGAGGTCATCCCGTTCCTCCGGCTCGGTCGGGAGCGGGGCGTGACCGTCCGGTTCATCGAGTTCATGCCCCTGGACGCCCAGGGGGAGTGGTCTGCCGATCGGGTCGTCCCCTACGAGGAGATCCTGGCCGCAGCCGCCGCCGAGTTCGACTTCGAGCCGGTGGCCAGAGGCACGAGCCCGGCCGAGCGGTTCCGCTACACCGACGGGCGGGGCGAGTTCGGGATCATCGCAAGCGTCACCGAACCGTTCTGCGACAGCTGCGACCGGATCCGGCTGACCGCAGAGGGCCAGATCCGCAACTGCCTGTTCGCCCTGGACCACATCGATCTCCGGCCGATCCTCCGTGACGGCGGGACCGACGACGACCTGGTCCGGGCGGTTGCCGGCGAGGTCGATCGGAAGTGGGCGGGCCACGCCATCGGCCAGGTCCACTTCCTCCGACCGTCGAAGTCGATGAGCCAACTCGGTGGCTGAAGAACCACATTTCTTCCTGTCTTCGCACTAAGTTTGGGGGGTGGCAGAGCGCGAACTGACCCATCTGGACCCACTCGGACGTGCCCGGATGGTGGACGTCACCCCGAAGGACCCGACCTTCCGCCGGGCGGTTGCCCGTGGTCGGGTCTACATGGAGGCGGAGACCACCAACCTGGTGGCCCGGGGTGCGGTGACCAAGGGGGACGTCCTGGCGGTGGCCAGGGTGGCCGCCATCCAGGCGGCGAAGCGGACCTCGGATCTCCTCCCGCTCTGTCATTCGGTGGCCATCGGAGCCATCATCGTCAACTTCGACATCAAGGATGACTACATCGAGGTCGAGGCCTCGGTGGACACCATCGACCGCACCGGCGTGGAGATGGAGGCGCTGACCGCATGTTCGGTCGCGGCCCTGACCATCTATGACATGTGCAAATCGGCGGACCGGGGCATGGTGATCGGCGAGATCACGCTCTGGGAGAAGACCGGCGGCCGCTCTGGGCCGTACCGGCGAACCGCCGATGCCGCCAGTAGCGGCGATGGGAGTCGCTCGATGTGACCTCATCGACGCTCCAGTTCATCGTCGCCGGGGCGCTGATCGCCGCCTGGGCGTGGATGCTCGGGCGACCGGTCCTGATCAACCTCGTCCGCCGGTCCCGCCGGGATTCGGTCGGGCACTTCCGCTACCAGCAGGCGGTGCTCGGCCGCCCGCTCGACCAGGATCCTGCACCACGCCGGTCCGTCTTGCGGACCGCGGTGGCCCCGGTGCGGGCCTGGTGGCGTCAGCCGATCGAGCGGCGGCGGCTGCAGATCATGCTCGCCTTCGCGTTCGCCACGTTTGCATCGATGCTGTTGGCCATCGCCCTCCGGGGCGGGGCGGTCCGGCTGTTCCTGACCATGCTCGGCGCCTTCCTCTGCTACCTCTGCTACGCCGCGCTGATCGGTGCGGCCCAGCTCCGTCGAGCCGAAGCGGCCCGTCACGGCCGGGCCGACCGTGCGGCCACCGACCGGCGGGTCGAGCGCCGCGGCTCGACCGCCGATCGCTATCGCCGGTCGGCCCGGACCGCCGACCTCGCTCGTGGCTGGGAACCGGCCGCCGAGGAGCCGCTGGTCGAGCCACTGACCCCGGCCGCTGCGGTCGACGGCGAGGTCTGGTTCGATGAGGAGGCGGCGTCTCGACCGGTCGAGGACGACATCGACGCCCGGTTCGAGGATGAGCCGGATGGGCCGGACCTGTGGGATGACGGTGACCTCGGCCGCTTCGGCACCGGACAGTTCGATGAGGACTTCTTCCGGCCGATCCCCGAGCTCCGGCTCGACTCGCCCGATCCCATCGAGACCGCTGAGGAGGCCGGTCCGGTGTCTCCCGGTGATGATGGTCGAGACGTGTCCGAGGACCAGCCCGTGGCGGTAGGCGTCGGCTCGCCCGATGTCCTGCCGGTCGATGAGCCGATCGACCAACTGATCGATGAGCCGGCCGCCGGCCTCGACGACGAGAGGGGTGAGGAAATGCTCGACGATGATGCCGAGCCGACCTTCACCACCCCACCGGTCGGCCGTCCCCGGACCAACCGGCGCAAGGCCCGTCCGATCTACATCGAATCCTCGCTGGACGAGGACGACACAGACCGGCGAGTGGTCAACGACTGATGTCCGATCCCGCTATCCTGATCAGCCCACTGGGGCTGTAGCTCAGCTGGCTAGAGCGCCTCGGTCGCATCGAGGAGGCCAGGGGTTCGACTCCCCTCAGCTCCACGGACACCCGTCCGGGTACACGAACGCTCCGCCATGGGCGGAGCGTTCGTCGCGTCTGCCGGTTGTCCGGTTGTCGTGGTTACTCGGGGCCCGGCGGGTCAGCCGGTCCGCCGGACCGACACGTCGTCGACGAACAGGAAGCCGGCCCCGCTGCCGGAGCGTATGCCGAACACCACCGAGGTCGAGGAGGCGGTGAAGGTTCCACTGGCCGAGGTCCAGACGCCGTTCGACGCGCCGGTCGACAGCACCGTGGCCCCGTCGATGGAGACCACCAGGTTGCCCGGCCCGTCCTTGGCCCGGGTGGCCATGGAGAACTGGTAGGTGGCGCCCGGCTCGACGGTCAAGCTCTGGGAGATCGTGCCGCCGCCGCCTCGATTCAACTCGGCGTACTGACCGCCGCTGGCCGGACTCGTGCCCTTGCGGTTGCCGTCCCAGATCCGGAGCTTGCCGCCGTTTCCGGTCGAGTCCCACTCCGCCGACGGCCGGCTCTTGGCCTTGCCGGGACCGACGTTCGGATTCTCGAACCCGCCGTCGGCGATCAGCTCCGGTCCCGGACCACCGGGTGGCGGCGGCGGGGGAGTGCCGAGCGGTTCGACCCACACCATGGCGGCATCGGACGGTACGCCGGCGGCATCGAGGGCGAACAGCTGGTACAGCCCGGGAGTGGCAACGTTCGCGTTGTCGGGAGCCGTCGCCGTGACCGTGCCGCCCGACTGGCTGAACGACAGCTCCTGGAACACCTGGGTGTTGACCGAGTGGGTCACGTTGTTGACCTTGATCATCGTGACCCGTTCGACCGCACCGTCGACCTGGAACGAGAACGACTGGTCGTGGATCAGCGACTCGGGAGCGCCGGAGATCGTCATCTGAGCCGCCCGGTTCCCGTCGTCGTCGAACAGGTACGGGGGATAGAAGATCTCGGCGTCCTCGTTCTTCACTGGCCCCGGCGCCCCTCCACCAGCGGTGAACACCGCGCCGTCACTCAT
Organism: Actinomycetota bacterium; assembly: GCA_039029715.1. Classification (GTDB taxonomy): domain Bacteria; phylum Actinomycetota; class Acidimicrobiia; order Acidimicrobiales; family SZUA-35; genus JAHELU01. The sequence goes on from JBCCFN010000117.1 coordinate 9,182, forward strand.
CAGCAGTGCCATCGAGTGGTAGAGCCGGGGCGTCGAGTTGGCGGCGAGCACCGTCCACTCACCGGTGGCCGGGTCCCACAACTCCGGGTGGTAGGCCACGTTCTCCAGGCGGTTGTTGACCCCCGAGCCGCCGACCACCAGGACGGTGCCGTCCGGGAGGACAACGCCGTCGGCCCAGTGTCGGCCGTAGGTCATCTTGCCGGTGGAGGTGATCGTCGGGGTCGGTTGGTTGAGGTCAACGATCGAGGCGATCTTGCGACCGGACAGGGAGCGGTCGTTGTTGGCGAATCCGCCGCCGCCGACCTGGAGGATGAGGCCGCTGTCGTACTGGACCGAGACCGAGGTGGCTCCGTAATTCCTGGTCGGGAACGTCCCGATCCGGGTCAGGGTGCCCTGGCCGTCCGGGTCGATCAGGTAGGCCGTGTCGTAGGCCAGGGCCCAGACGTCGCCGGTCGGGGTCACATGGGACTTCGGGTAGAACCAGCGCTTTTTGTCCCCCTTCCACAGGTCCTCGTTGAACGTGCCGGACAGCGACGTCCAGCCGGTGCCCTCCTGGTAGATCTCGGCCGTCTTCGGCTCGTCGAACCGCTGGACCTTGCCGTCGAGATGGGGCGTCCCGCCCTGGACCAGGATCCGGCCATCGGCCAGCGTGTTGGCGGTGGCGTACCACCGCTCATCGTTCATCTCGTCGAAGTCCGCCAGCACCCCGTTTGCGAACTGGGCGGTGAAGCTGTTCTGCCGAGTCGAGGTCGACTTCCCGCCGAGCATGAGGTTCCGCCGGCCGCCGGCGTCAGACAACGAGATCGAGCAGAACAGATTGGATCCCAGGGTGTTGCGAACGAAGCTCCTGGTGTCGGCCTCGGGATCCCAGATGGCGAAGTTGTAGTCGCCGGTCGGGCCCTGGATCGCCCCGCTCCCGCCCCAGGTGACCACATGGCCGTCCTGGTTGACGTAGCCGTGGATGGCGTTGAACCCCCAGGGGATGGAGGCCGACCATGCGCCTTCTTCCGCCCGGACGTCTGCGCCGGCCGCACCTTGTGGGGGTACCCCAACCATCAGGCCGGCGACAAAAAGCGTCGCCAGCATGGCCTTCCCCCCGATTCGAGACATCCCGAGCACCATCAGTCCCAACCGTTTCTCTATGTGATTCTGCTTCTACGAACGTGCGGGCGAGAGCCTTGTCTGTGAAGCAGCACATTGCAAGGCCGGGGAGTCGGTTTCCCCACCGGTCACCGGCCGCCGCCCGTTACAACGACGTACCACCGTCGAAACATGCCGTTTACAAACCACTCCTACGCTCCCATCCATGGAGAAACGGCAGCGGTATCTCGTCAGGGTGTGGTTGGCCGACCGGCCAGGCGCCCTGGGGGCCGTGGCGTCGCGCTTCGGGGCGTTGCGCGGCGACGTGATCGGCCTCGAGATCATCGAGCGGGGAGGGGGCCAGGCCATCGATGACCTGGTCGTTTCCCTCCCCGCCGATCTGCCGATCGACTTCATCGTCCGGGAAGTCTCGGCCGAGGGTGACGTCGAGATCGAGGACATCCGGCCGATGGAGGGTACGACCTACGACCCCCAGCTCGACGTGCTCGAGGCCGCAGCGATCCTGCTCGGCGCCGAGACCAGAGACGACCTCGCCGCCGCCCTGGCCGAGCACGTCTGCCGAGGCGTCCGGGCCGATTGGGCCTGCGTGACTGAGTCCGACGGCGCCATCCTTGGCGCAGTCGGTGACCATCCGAACCGGCGTTGGCTTGCCTCGTTCCTCTCCGGGAGCCCGGCCATCGGTCCAACCGACGACGCCGCAGATCCGACGGCCGACGACTGGCCGCCGATGGACGCCGTGTGGGTTCCCCTGCCCGCGGCCGCCGCGGCGCTGGTCGTCGGCCGGGACGGTCCCTTCCGGGCAAGGGAACGGCAACGGTTGGCTGCCCTGGCCCGTATCGCCGATGCCTGGTTTCGAAGGATGAAGGAGCGGTCGGACTGGGAGGCGTTCGCGCTCCACCCCAGTCGAGACCACACCGACCGCTGACCTCGGCCGAGGTGGTCGGGGCCGAATTGCCCGCCGCCACCCGGGGATGCTCCGGTCCCGATACGTTGGGCCGGCGATGGACGCCACCTGGTATCTGAAGCGGCTGGCTTCGATGGACCGGTCCGAGGTGATCGGGCGGGTCGAAGACAAGGCTCGGCAGCGACTGTGGCGGCATCGACCCCCGCCGGCCCCGTCCGCGGTCTCGCCGACACGGCTCCCAATCGTCCCGCAGAACCTGATCGCCGGCGTCGATGAGACCGCCCGCGACGCCCTGGTGACGGCAGCCGACGAGCTCCTGGTCGGCCGGTCGACCATCTTCGGCCGGGAGCGGACGGATGCGACCGCAGAACTGGACTACTTCGCCGACCCCCTGACCGGCCGCCGAGCCCCGGACACGACGTTCAGTTTCGACATCAACCACCGGCATGAGGACGCGGTCGGCAACATCAAGTTCGTCTGGGAACCGGCCCGGCACCAGCACCTCAGCATGTTGGCCGCCGCCTACGCCGTGACCGAGGACGACCGGTACGCCGCCAGGATCGATGCCGAGCTCCGCCACTACTGGGCGACCAACCCGTTCCTGACCGGCATCCACTGGACCAGCGGCATCGAGCTCGGGATCCGGCTGATCTCCTGGACCTGGATCCGCCGGCTGCTCGACGGCTGGACCGGCGCCCCGGCGTTGTTCGAGGACAATCCGACGTTTCACCGCCAGCTCGGCCGTCACCATCAGTGGCTCGCCACCTTCGGGGCTCACGGCAGCTCGGCCAACAACCACCTGATCGCCGAGGCGGCCGGGCAGTTCGTCGCCGCTGCGGGGTTCGGGCTGTTCGCAGACAGTGACCGGTGGCGGGATGCGGCCGCGGAGGAGCTGGCGGCCGAGCTCCCGGCCCAGACGTTCAGCGACGGGCTCAACCGGGAGCTGGCCTCCGACTACCACGGTCTGGTGCTCGAGCTGGCCCTCGCCGCCTGGGTCGAGGCCGTCATCGTCGGCCACCCCCTGGCCGACGGCCTTGCCGAACCGATCACCCGGATGTGCGACGCCCTCCAGGCCGTTGTCGACGAGCGGGGTCAGCTGCACCGACAGGGCGACTCGGACGACGCCCACGGCTGGTTGCTCGACCCGGTCGAGTTCGACAAGTGGGGCTCGCTGCTCGCAAGCTGCCGGTCGGTGCTGACCCCGGCCCGCTGGTGGCGGTCCGGCTCGACCGGCGATGTCCGTTCCGCTGTCATCGCAGCGTGCGTCGCCGGGCGCCAGCCGATGGCGGCCGACCCGGATCGTCGTCGCCCGTCCCGGTTCTCCGGTGCGGGGCTCACGGTGCTTCGAGACCATCCCGGCACGGCGGTCGGCGAGGAGCTGTGGTGCCGGTTCGACCACGGGCCCCATGGGTTCCTGTCGACCGCAGCCCATGCCCACGCCGACGCCCTGTCGGTCGAGATCCGGTGCGGCGGGGTCGAGGTCGTCGCCGATCCGGGGACCTATTGCTACCACGGGGAGCAGGAGTGGCGAGACCACTTCCGCTCGACCCTGGCTCACGCCACGGTCACCCTCGATGGAGCGGACCAGTCCGACATCGGGGGTCCGTTCCTGTGGACCCGCAAGGCCGAGACAGTCGCCGAGGCGGCGACCGGTCTGACCGAGGGTCCGGTGGCAACCGCTGCGGCCGGTCACGACGGCTACGAGCCTCGAGGACTGCGGCATCGGCGATCGGTGCGACTGGATCGTGGCGCTCGAACCATCGAGGTCACCGATACCCTTGTCGAAGCGGGTGGCGGCACCGCCCAGTCGGCGGTGATGATCGAGAAGACCTTTCCCCTGGGCCCGACGGTCCAGGTGACGTTGGACGAAGAGGCTGGCATCGCCCGGCTGACCTGGCCGGGACAACCGAATCGAGCAACTGTTACCCTTGACCCAAACCTGTCGTGGCGTGTCGTGTGCGGGCGTGAAGCGCCGCCGCTCGGCTGGTACTCGGCCCGGTTCGGTACCAGGGAGCCGTCCTCGGTCCTGATCGGGTCCACCCCGGCCGTGACCCCCGGAGAGGCCTACACCACGTTGTTCAGCTTCCAGTCGGACGCCGACCGGAACGACGAAACCGAGGAAGTCCGTTGAGAATCTGTGTGATGGGCCTGGGATATGTGGGCGCCGTGTCCGCCGCCTGCCTGGCCGAGGACGGCCACACCGTGATCGGGGTCGATCCAAACCCGACCAAGGTCGACCTGATCAATGATGGCAAGAGCCCGATCGTCGAGGACCGGGTCGGCGAGTTGGTGGCGACCCACGTCGCCGGGGAGCGGCTGTCCGCAACCACCGATGCCGCCGCCGCCATCGCCGCAACCGACCTGGCCCTCGTCTGCGTCGGCACACCCGGCCAGGACAATGGTGCGCTCGACCTGACGTACCTGGAGCGGGCCAGTACCGACATCGGTGAGGCCCTGGTCGACGTCGACCGGTATTACGCCGTCGTCGTCCGGTCGACCGTCCTCCCCGGGACCAGCCGCAACGTGGTCATCCCGACCATCGAGAAGCACGCCGGTAAGACCGAGGGCATCGATTTCGGGGTGGTGATGAACCCGGAGTTCCTCCGAGAGGGCTCGGCGGTGTTCGACTTCTACCACCCGCCGAAGATCGTTGTCGGCGGCGACGACGACCGGGCGGCCGAGATGCTGCTGTCCCTCGCCCCGGAGCCCGAGCCAGGGACCGAGCCGCCGCCGGTGGTCCGGGCCCCGTTCGAGGTGGCGGAGATGGTCAAGTACGTCGACAACTCCTGGCATGCGCTCAAGGTCGCCTTCGGCAACGAGATCGGCCGGATCTGCGGGCCGCTCGGAATCGACAGCCATGCCGTGATGGAGGTGTTCTCCATGGACACCAAGCTCAACATCTCGTCCAAGTATCTGAAGCCGGGCATGGCGTTCGGCGGCTCGTGCCTGCCGAAGGACGTGCGGGCCATCAACCACCACGCCCGGTCCCATGACATCGAGCTGCCGATCCTCGGCAACCTCAACACCTCGAACCAGACCCATCTCGATGCCGCCCTCAAGATGATCCTGGACACCGGGGCCCGGGACATCGCGATCCTCGGCCTCAGCTTCAAGGCCGGGACCGACGATCTGCGGGAGGCGCCGATGGTCGAGGTCGCCGAGCGGCTGCTCGGCAAGGGCCTCCGGCTCCGGATCTATGACCGGAACGTGTCCCTGGCCAAGCTGACCGGGGCCAACAAGCAGTTCATCGGCGAGCGCCTGCCCCACATCGGTCAGCTCCTGGTCGACGACCTGGCGGAGGCGCTGGCCGGGGCCGACCTGGTGGTCGTCGGCAACGGCGACCCCGCCTTCGCCGAGCTGGCCTCCCGGCTGCCGGCCGGGACCCCCGTGGTCGACCTGGTCAGGGCCGTCCCGGATCCGGCCGGCATCGAGGACTACCGCGGCTTCGGCTGGTGAGGGGGGCAACGTGCTGACAACGCTCCGTAATCGCCTCGGCCGCAACCGCTCGCAGACCGGCCGTGGCCGGGTGGTGATCGTGGTCCAGAACCTGCCGGTCCCGTTCGACCGCCGGGTGTGGCTCGAAGCCACCTCGCTGACCAGGGCCGGGTACTCGGTGACCTGCATCTGCCCGAAGGCCAAGGGGTTCGACGAGTCGTTCGAGATCATCGAGGGCATCAGGATCCACCGATACAACCTCCCGATCGACGCATCGGGAGCGGTCGGCTTCGTTGCCGAGTTCGCCTGGTGTTTCGTGCGGACCGCCATGAAGCTGGCCCGGGAGTCGGTGACCAACGGGGTCGACGTGCTCCATGTCTGCAACCCGCCGGAGACCTATTTCCCGCTGGCCTGGCTGATGAAGCTGGCCGGGGTGAAGTTCCTGTTCGACCACCACGACCTGTCGCCCGAGATGTTCGACGCCAAGTTCGAGGACGGCGGATCGTCCGTGATGCGGACCGGCCTGCTTGCCCTCGAGCGGGAGACCTTCCGGGCCGCAGACCTGGTCATCACCACCAACGAGAGTCACAAGGCGGTGGCGGTCGAGCGGGGCGGCATGGACCCGGACGACGTCATCATCGTCCGCAGCGGACCCGACCTGGAGCGCCTGGAGCGGACCGAGCCGAACCCGTCCTACCGGAACGGCAAGCGGTTCCTCGTGACCTACCTGGGCGAGATCTGCGAGCAGGATGGTGTCGACCACCTGGTCCGGGCCATGGTCGAGGTCCGGGACCGGCACGGCCGGGACGACGTCCAGTGCGTGCTCATGGGCGGCGGCCC
>JBCCFN010000118.1:0-15343 GCA_039029715.1 Actinomycetota bacterium
CCACCTGGAGATGGAGTTGGTCTTTTGAAGTCTTTCTATGCGTTCAGCTCTCACTAGGTTTCCTGTTTATTTTTTGTCCGGTCCGGTGGGGTTGTCGCTGTGATGCGGGTGGTGGGACTGGGTCCGGTGGGGTTGTCGCTGTGATGCGAGTGGTGGGGTGGCGCGCGGGTCCGAGCTATGGGGTCTGCCCGGGTTGTCGCTCCAATGCGAGCGGATCGTCTATCTCAGACCCGCTCGATGATGATGGCGGGGGCCATACCCCCGGCGGCGCACATCGTGACCAGTCCGACCTGGAGGTCCTGGCGCTCCAACTCGTCGAGCACGGTGCCGATGAGGATTGCCCCGGTCGCACCGATCGGGTGCCCGAGGGCCATCGCCCCACCGTTGACGTTCACCTTCTCCCGGTCCAGCCCGAGCTTCCGGATGAACTTCTCCGACACGACGGCGAACGCCTCGTTGACCTCGAATAGGTCGATGTCGTCAACCGTCATTCCGGCCCGTTGCATCACCTTCTCCGCCGCCGGGACCGGAGCGTTCAGCATCAGGGTCGGATCGTCGCCCATGTTCGCAGTCGCCACCACCCGCGCCCGCGGCGTCAGGCCGTGAGCCTCGGCGTACTCCCGGCTTGCCATCAGGATCGCCGCCGCACCGTCGACCACGCCGGACGAATTACCGGCGTGGTGCACGTGCTCGATCTCGAGGTCCGGGTACTTCTTTGCGATCAGCTCCCGGAACGTCGGGGTGTCCTCGTTGTGGCGGTAGTCGGCGACGGCCGGGAAGCTCGGGGCCAGCTTCGACAGCGCCTCGGCCGTCGTCCCCGGGCGGGGGAACTCCTCCCGGTCCAGGGCCACCGATCCGTCCAGGTTGTGAACCGGGATCAGGCTCCGGTCGAACCGGCCCTCCTTCACCGCCACCTCGGCCCGGGCCTGGGACTCCGCTGCATGGGCGTCCAGCGCCTCCCGTGGAATCCCGTCGAGCGTGGCGATCGCGTCGGCGCACACACCCTGATGCGGCTGCGGGTGGATCTCCCGGAGCCGCAGGTTGTTGGCCCCGATCGGGAGCAGCCCCTTCTTCGGCAGCGACATCATCTCGGTCCCACCCGAGATCACCAGATCCTCCATGCCGGCCATCACCGAGTTGGCCGCCATGTTGGTGGCCGTGATGCCCGATCCGCAGAATCGGTCGAGCGTGACCCCACTGGCCTTCACGTCATAGCCGGCGTCGAGCGCGGCCATACGACCGAGGTCACCGCTCTGCTCGACCACCTGGGAGCTGGTGCCCCAGACGATGTCGTCGACCTCGGCGGTGTCGATGTCGTTCCGCTCGACCAGCGCCCGCAGCACGGTGGCCGCCAGGTGCTGCGGATGGAGGTGGGTGAGCGAGCCCTTGCCCTGCTTCCCGATGCCCCGAGGGGTACGGCAGGCGTCGATGATGAATGCGTCCGGCATGCGGCCGAACGTAACACCGGCCTCCGGCCGGCAGCCAAAACGTTAGGCCAACATCAGGCCAGGGTCCGCAGCTCCCGCTCGGTGGTGTAGGTGATCACCACGACGACCAGGGCGATCGCCGCCACCGCAGACATCGTGGTCCCGATCCCGATGCCGTTGGCGATCAACCCCAGGAGCAGGGCCCCGATCGGCATGAACCCCAACTGGACCAGCGAGAACAGTCCCATGACCCGGCCCATCATCGGTTGCGGGGTGTTGGCCTGGATCAGGCCCTGGTTCATGTTGATGTAGAACCCCCCGGCCAGTCCCATGACGAACACCAGCGGCATCAACTGGACGAAGCTGGTGGTGAAGCCCATCAGGCAGGTCATCGTCCCACCGACCATCATCGCTCGCTGGAATGCCGCCCCCTTGTTGGCCATGTCGCCCTTTCGCATCACGACGACCGAGCTGATCGCCAGCCCGACCCCCATCAGGGCGAACAGGATGGCCGCATCACCCGAGTCCCGCCCGAGCTCCTCCTTGACGAAGGCCTGGAGCGTGATCATCACCGCCGGGTTGATCGTGAGGCCGGAGACCGACAGCAGCAGGAACAGCGACCGGAGCGCCCGATCGCCGACCACGTGGCCGAGCGCGTCCATGGTCTCGGCCCGGATCGACCGCCGCTCCGGCGCCGGGCCGTCGGCCGTCGGTACCCGCAAGGTCCACACCAGACCGACGCCGGCGGTCAGCAGGATGGCCAGGAACGCGAACACCCCGTCGAAGTCGAACCCGGCGCCGACCGCCCGAGCGATCACCGGCCCGAGGATCATCGAGGAGGTCATCGCCAGCGCGTTGAGGGCGATGGCACCGAACAGCTGCGACCGTGGGACCAGCGCCGGAATCAGGGAGGCCCGGACCGGCTGACCGACGGTCATGGCCGCCCCGGCAAGCACGGCAACGACCATGACGGCGGTCAAGGTCGCCCGGTCGGTGGCGATCAGGGCCGCCGTCCCGGCCATCACGGCAGCCGCTCCCAACTGGGTGCCGATCAACAGCTTCCGCTGGTCGACCCGGTCGGCCCACACCCCGGCCTGGAGGATCAGGAACACCGAGGGGATCCCGAGGGCGAACACCACATACCCCTGCTCCCGCTCACCCAGCCCGAGCCCGTCCAGCACGTACCAGCTGAACACGAAGCGGAGCGCGTTCATGGCCATGAAGTAGCAGACGTTGTTCGACCACAGCTTGCGGAAGTCCGGGATTCGGAACGCCCCGGCCGGTGAAGCGGTCGATTCGGTCTGGTCGCTGAGGTCGGTCACCAACTCCACTCTGGCAGGCTGGGAGGCCACTGACACCATGCAGTAGCGTCGGCCCATGGCTTCCGATGCCAGTGCACCGCTGGCCGACCTGCTGGTCCTCGACCTGACGAGGGCGTTGGCCGGCCCCCTGGCCGGGCGTCTGCTCGGCGATCTGGGGGCCAGGGTCATCAAGGTCGAACCCCCCGATGGCGACCTCACGCGGACCACGAAACCCCGGCAGGATTCGATGGCGGTCTACTACGCCCAAGCCAACGTGGGGAAAGAGTGCGTCTCGATCGACCTCGGCACCGACGACGGGCGGCACCTGTTCCTCCGCATGGTCGAACGGGCGGACATCGTGGTCGAGAACTACCGCGCCGGCGTCATGGATCGGCTCGGGCTCGGCTACGAGGCCCTCTCGACGGTCAACCCGGCGGTGATCCTCGCCTCGATCAGCGGCTACGGCCACGGCAACTCCTGGTCACACCGCGGTGCGTTCGCGGCGGCGATCCAGGCCGAGACCGGCCTGACCGCCGACATTGCGCTGCGCCGGGACACCGAACCGCGGAACGATCCGGTGTCCCAGGCCGACGTCTACGCCGGGCTGAGCGCCCTGGCCGCGATGTTGGCCGCGGTCCACCAGCGGCACCGGACCGGGCGGGGTCAGGCCGTCGACATCGACATGGCCGAGGCGACCCTCGTCGCCAACGACATGACCGCCATCAATCTCCGCCCGGACCGGGAGGTCACCGACGGTTTCCGTTCCGGGAGCAACTGGCCGCCCTGCTACCGGCTCTCGACCGGCCGGTGGGTGACGGTGACCGCCGACCCGGTGGTCGAGGGGGCGTTCAAGATCTGGTGCTGGACGATCGGGAAGCCGGAGTTGCGTCACGACCCCCGGTTCGCCGACATGCCGAGTCGAATCGCAAACCGGGCCGAGCTCGATCGGCTGATCGCCGCGTGGGTTGCCACCTGCGACACCGCGGCCGAGGTCGAGGCCGCCCTCGACAACTCGACCGTGCTGGTGGCAGACGTCCGGACCGCCACCGAGATCGAGGCCACGGACTGGGCCGCCGAGCGGGGAGCGTTCGTCGACGTTCCGCTCCGCCCTGACACCGAGCCGATCACGGTCCCCCAGGCCCCGTGGCGGTTCGGGGCCGCCCCGTCCGGGGTGACCCCGCGGGTGGCGTTTCGGGGTGAGGACAATCGGTCCGTGCTCGGTGACGTCTTCGGCCTGACTGCCGCCGAACTCGACGACCTCGAGGACCGGGGCATCATCAGCGATCGGGTGCCGGACTGGCGGCGTGATGGCGGCGAGGAGCCGGCAGCCACACCCTGACCGAGCGAGAGGTCGTCAGAGCAGCGAGCCAAGCGCCGTGCCTTCAGCGATGCGCTCAGCCTGGCGGAGCAGCAGCTTGGCCGGCGTGCCGGGCACCGCCGCCCGCTCGGTCCGGAGCAGGACCTGCCACAGCGGGACCGCAGCGCGGTCTGCCACCTCGATCGCACGGTCGAGGTGCGTCTGGTCGCCGGTGAGCTGGAACAGGTAGCGATCGACCGGCCCGAACGAGGTGATGCCGGCCCCGACCACCAGCATCGAACCGGCCCGCGGGGTCAGCGTCTCGCTGGCCCGCTCGATCAGCTCGTCGTCTCCGAGCTCACCGATCAACCGGGCGAGGTACGACAGGATGGGTAGGCTGCGGGGTCCGATCGGGTCGAGGGCGTCTGCGAGCAGCGGCTCGCCGATGCGGCGAGCCTCGTCGAGGCGCCCCGCGGCCCGGAGACTCTCGGCGTAGGCAGTCCGTCCCATCCGGGACTGGCCGATCTCGGGGGCGACCTGGCTGAACATGGTCAGGAAGTTGGCGTGCTCGTTCTTGATCCACGCCTCGTTGAACGTCTGGGCCAGGAACAGGTGCTCGCCATCGGCGATCGCCCGCTCCCTGGCGTGGACCATGGCGTCGACCCGGTGGAGGTTTGCCTCCGGCCACTCGCCCCGGTCGAAGGCCAGCATGTTGCGGAAGCTGAGGTGATGCCAGGCCAGCATGTCGTTGCCGACCTCTTCGGCCTGATCGCCGATGGCGTCGATCAGGTCCTCGGCGATGTCGATCCGCCCGGCCTCGTAGTGGTTGATGATCTGCAGCTCGTTGATGATGGCCTGCCACCCCGGCGAGAGGTCCGGGTCCTCGGCCAGGGGCCGCAACGCCTCGATCTGATGCTCCGGCCGCATCGTCGGTGTCGACAGGTACCAGTCGACGTGGGCGACCGAGGCGCGATCCTCCGGGCTGCGGGCGATCTCCCTGGCCGCGTCTGCCCAGCTTCGAGCCAGCTCGGTCCGGTTGACCAGCATGGCCTGGCGGGCGGTGGCCGCAGCGTGGCGGAACCGGCTGGCCGGCGACAGCTTTGCCGGGTCGATGGCCAACAGCGCCTGGACCCGGGCCGGGTTGCCCTCCGCCCCCTCGGCCTCGGGCAGGCCGATCGTTGCCGCCTCGAGGGCCTCGGTGTGATCGCCGGCCGCCAGGGCCTCCCGGACGAGGTCCGCGCCGAGCCGGTCGGCTTCGGTGATCGCCCCGATCCGATACAGCGAGGTGGCGAGCAGCCGTCTGGTGGCGCGGTTCAGTTTCAGGCCGGGGATCCGATCCAGGGCACTCAGCTTCTGGACCGCTCGACGGTAGGCCCCGGTGATCGCATCGGCTCTGGCATCGACGATGGCCAGCTCGACCGCCCCCGCGGTCGGGGTCGGTGACTCGTCGAGGGTCAGGGTCCGCCGATCGATCAGGGGGAGGAGGGCATCGAGGACCGCCGGGTGGCCTTCGGATCGCTCCAGCAGCTCCGTGGTCAGGCTGGTCCGGGTCGGTGCAGATGCCTCGCGGAACAATTCGCCGACCAGGCCGGCGATGTCGGTTCGATTCAGGTGTTCCAGCGTCAGATAGTGGGTCCGTTGGGATTTGAACAGCGTCTCGCTGCCTGGCAGCCAGCTGATCTGGCGGCCGGTCAGGACCAGCCGGATCGCCGTTGCGTCCGGGTCCCGCTGGAGCAGGTCGAGCACCTGGGCGGTTGCCGGGTCGAGACGCTCGGCGTCGTCGACCAGGAGGAGGAGCCGATCATCCGCATCGGCAAGGAGTGCCGCCATCAATGGCTCGAGCGAGGCTGGGTCGAGGTCCGAACCGGCAGCGTCCCCCCGCAGTCGGTGCCGGTCGAGCACCGAGCCGAGGTCGGGGAATCCGGCCAGTAGCGAGCCGAACGACCCGACGTCGCGGGCCTCTCGGCCGGTGTCCAATCGGACGGTCCGCTGGCCGACACCGGCCACCCGAGCCTCGATCGTTGCCAGGGCCCGGGACTTGCCGAGGCCCCGGTCGCCCAGGATCACGGCGGCCCGAAGTCCGTCGTCTGCCAGCACCCGCTCGGCCAAGTCGACCAGCTGATCGAAGCGGGCGCGCGAGAACTCCGGAACCGGGTCGGTTCCGTCGGTCGATCCGAGGAGGGTGTCAGGCGCCGGTGGTGGCACGGATGCCGTCCTGACGACACGGGGCGACAAGCACCTAACGATGATGGACGGTCGATCGATCGCTCGCAAGGATCCCCGTCGATTGCCGGTCGACGGTCCTGCGGCGCCGATCGAGCCGGGCTGGCTACAGGGGTCGGCTACAGGATCCTCACCATGCCGGTCCCGCCGTCCAGTTCGATCTCGGCGCCGTCCGGGATTCGCAGGGTTGCGTCGACCACCCCGACCACGCACGGGATCCCGAGCTCCCGGGAGACGATCATCGAGTGGCTCATCGCCGCGCCGACCTCGACCACGACGCCGGCGGCAGGGACGAACAGCGGCGTCCACGACGGATCGGTCAGGGGGGCGACCAGGATGTCGCCTGGCGCCAGACCGCTTGGGTCGGCCGGGTCGGTGATCACCCGGGCCCGGCCCCGGGCCGTGCCCGGGGCACCGGCGGCCCCGGTCAGGGTCTCGCCGGTCGTGGCGGCCGGGCCCTCGGTCCGGCGGGCTTCCCAGGTCGAGACCGGGGGGACCCCGCCCCCTGCGGTGTCGAAGGCGAACGGCGGCTCGAGGCCGGCCAGGTGATGGTGGGCCGCCCGGCGCTCCTCGATGGTCTCCACCATCGACGGCGGGTCGGCCAGGTAGGCCAGGAACTCGGCCCGGTCGAGCAGCATGGGCCCGACCCGGTCGGCAACCCCGCCCCGTTCGGTGGCCCGGCGAAGTAGCTCGAGGAAGGCGTGACGGCCGGTCTGGCTGGCCCGGATGACCTGGTTCTTCGACTCCTCCCTGGCCCGTGACCACAGGATGGCCCCGGCGACGGCGGCGTCGAGCCGCCCGGCGCGCCGGCCGAGCCGATCCCGGGCCGAGGTCATCGCCGCCTCCCTGGCGGCCGCCATCCGCCGTTCCTGGGCCGCCGGGGCCCGGTCGGGGTCGAGACCTCGCATGTTGTCGATGGCGGCCAGGGCCAGGTCCGGGAAGGCAGCCCAGTCCCGCCCGACGAGGGAGAACTCGTTCGGGCCGCGGTGGCCATGCTGGGTCAGGAAGGCGGCGAAGGCGTCATCGAAGGCGTCGGCCGGTGTCTCGTTCGCCAGTCGCCACATCTCCCGAGCCGGTTCGGCAGACACCACCTCCCCGATCCCGGTGGTCAACGCCAGCGCGAGGTTCGGGTCCCCGAGCCGTTTCTCGCACAGGTCGGTCAGCTGACCGGCGGCGATGGTGGCCTGCATGGTGTTGATGACGTGGCTGCCGATGAAGAACTCCCAGAGATCGGCCAGGCCGTCAAGCAGGTACTGCCACAGCACCTCGTCCGGGGCGTCGCTCGGCGGGGCGGCGGCCCGGTAGCGATCTGCGGCGGCTCGCATCTCGTCGACCAGGGGAACCCGCTTGGCCCGCATGGTCCGGATCGCGGTCCGGATCACCTTGGCCGTTGCCCGGAGGTTGCGGTCGCCCGGCGACCGACGGTAGGCGGGTACGTCTGCGTCACCGAGGAACTGGCTGTCGATCACGTCGACGGCCAGGCCGGGGGTCCGGACGCCGAGCAGGCGCATCAGGCTGGCGTTGAAGTAGGCATAGCCGCCGAACACCCCGATGACCACGAACTCTCCGGGGCCGTAGTCGTCAGGGGTCAGGAATCCGATCGTCTCGGCACCGGTTCGCCAGCCCCGCTCGCTCGGCGGGCCGCCGAGGTCCCACTCCAGGGGCAACACGACGTCTGGGTAGACCTCGCCGACGTTGCCCCTGGTGTAGATCGTCCACCGCTCGGACGGGGTGTTGTCCGCCGGCCAGTTGATCACCGCGCTCATGGGGCGAGGGTAGTCAGCCCTCGGCCGCCTCCTTCAGGCCGGCTGCGAACTCGGCAAAGCTGTCTGTCATGTCCGGGATGCTCTTCGTGATCAGCCCGGCCAGCAGCCCGGTGTACTCCTCGGTCATGGTGAAGATGGTCGTGCCGTCCTGCTCGGCCACGGTGTAGGTCCGCTCGCCCTTGAACAACCCGAGCGGCATCCCGTCCGACCAGACCATCCGCTGGTTCGGGGCGACCTCGGTGACCGACAGCTTGAAGGTTCGCTTGGGGTTGAGCGTCGACACCAGTGCCACCTTCTGGCCGACGGCGATCGTCCCGTCGATGCTGATGATCGTCGGGTTCCAGCTCTTCCAGGTCGAGGCGTCGCCCAGGAGGGCCCACACGGTCTCGACCGGGGCGTTGATCTTCTCTTCGATGTGATAGCGGGTGCTCATTGGATCGCTCGCATTCTGTTGTTTCGGGCGTTGTGTTCGACCTCGGCCAGGCCGAGGGCCTCCATCACCGGCGGGACGTAGTTGGCGAAGCGGCCACGCAGACCCTTCTTGAAGCCGTAGAAGCCACCGACCGGGTTGTCGTCCGCCCGGCCCCACGCTTCGACCGTGTCCGGCTTGGCCTCCTTCTGCTCGTCCGCGTTGCCGAGCAGCATCCAGTCGCCGTGGGCGGACAGCATGGCGTGGAGGTCATCGATGCAGCGGAGGTGGTAGCGGAGCTCGGTGGCGCCGACCTGGACCACCAGGGCCGGTGGCTCGGCTTCCGGGTCCCGGAAGGCCTCGAACTCGGACTTGCCGGGCGGCGTGGTGAGGATCCAGGGGTCCTCCGGGGTGCCGCTTCCCTCGACGTCGACTGCGTCGGCCATGGTTGCGTTCCTTTCGCTGTGTCGGCGAGCCAGAAGGTAGTGCCTCGGGCTCGATTGGGAAACAGACTACGGTCCAAGACTGACATCTCTTGTCATGAATTCGACGAGCCGGCAGAATGATCCGGTGCGAGCCGGACGACTGGTCAACCTGCTGTTGCTGCTCCAGCACCGGGGCCGCATGACGGCGGCCGAACTGGCGGCCGAGCTGGAGGTCAGCGAGCGGACCGTGCTGCGTGACATCGATGCGCTGTCCGGCAGCGGCGTCCCCGTCTACGCGACCCGGGGCCCCGGTGGCGGGTTTCAGCTGTTGGAGGGCTACCGGTCCGACCTGGCCCCGGAGCGGTGGGGTCCGGCCGATCGGGTCGCCGGGCGGGCCAGGCGGCCGGGGCGCCCCCGCCGGGCTGCGGTCCGCGTCTCGCCAGAGGGGCGGCGGCTGGCCGCCGTGCTCGGCCGGCTGCAGCCGCTGCGGGTCAGACGGGCGGTGCCGCCGGATGACGAGGGCTGGGTCGAGGCCACGTTCCGGCTGGAGTCGTTGGAAGGAGCGGCGATCGATGTGTTGTCGCTCGGTCCCCTGGTCGAGGTCCTCGATCCGCCAGAGCTGCGTCGGGAGGTGGCGGCTCGATCCCGTCGTACCGCCGCCCTGTACCGGGCCGACCTCGGCTAGATCCTGCCGTCTCGGCTAGTTCCCGAGGTCCCGCTCGTGATCGCCGTCGGCCTCAGCCTGTGCCGCGTTGCGGACCCGGTCGAGCAGGCCGATCAGCGTGTCGGTCTCCTCCGGCGACAGCGCGTCGTCGACGATCGCCTCGACCGTGTCACGAATCGCCGGGGCGAACCGGCGGAGCAGGTCCCGGCCCGGATCGGTCAGCACCACCTGGGCGGCGCGCCGGTCGTCCGGATCGGACTCCCTGGTGACGAGGTCGGCCGCGGCCGCCCGATCGATCGTGCGGGAGACGTGGCTCGGGCTGAGTTGGAGCTGACGGCTGAGCTCGACCGCCCGAAGCCGTTGCTCCGGCGCCTGGTCGAGCCGGACGAGCAGGTCGACCGTCGTCGGGTCGGTATCGGTGGTGGAGACGGCCCGACGCTCGATCAGCCGGGACACGGCGATGTGGGTCTCGAGGAGGGCCCCGGTCGTCCGGAGTGTCGACGGCGGGATGATCGGTGCCATTGGCGCATGGTAGGCCTATCCGCAATTAGTGTCTAGACAACTAATATGGGTGTGTCTACACTAGTTGTGCAAACAACCAACTGACGCCTGCAGAGAAACGAGGCCAACCGTCATGACCGATCGCACCGTCGCCTTCGTCGCCGGCGCCGACCCCCAGCCGGGGACCGGCATCCTGCACCCCTTCCCGACCGTCGATCTCCCGCACCTCGACCCGTTCGTCTTCCTCGACACCGGCGAGCCCCGCGTGCTCGGTGATGCCGAGATCTACGTCGGCCCCCACGCCCACCGAGGGGTCCAGCCGGTCAGCCTGCTGTTCCGCGGTCGGATCGAGCACCGGGACTCGCTCGGCAATCATCGGACCGTGCACTCCGGCGGCATCCAGTGGCTGGTCGCCGGGTCCGGGGCGCTGCACGAGGAGGTGCTCGGCGGCGATGAGGACGGGGTGTTCCACATGGCCCAGCTGTGGGTCAACGTGCCGGCCGCCAGGAAGCTGGACCCGCCGGCCCACCACGCCCTGCCGGCCGAGGCGGTGCCGGAGCTGACCGACCTCGGCCCGGGGTCGAGGCTCCGGCTGTACGCCGGGACCGTCGGGTCGAGCACCGGGCCGGCCCCGCTCCCGGTACCGGTCCTGGTGGCCCATGTCGTGTTGGCTGCCGGCGGTCGAGTGACCGTGCCGGTGCCAACCGGATGGACGGCGGCGGCCACCGTGGTCGGCGGAGCGGTCGAGGCCGGTGACCGGCAGCTCGGGCCCGGCGACACGCCGGTGTTCGCAGACGATGGCTCGACGGTGACGGTCGGTGGCGGGGTCGGTGGCGGGGAGTTGCTCCTCATGTGCGGCCAGCCGATCGGTGAGCCGATCGTGATGGGGGGCGGCTACGTCATGAACACGTCCGAGGAGATCACCGCCGCCTTCGCCGACGAGCGGGCCGGTCGACTGGGCAGCCTGGCGGCCAGTCGCTGACCGTTCGATCAGCCGAGCATCGCCCGGCCCCGAGGCCCGAGCGTGACGGGGCGGACCCGGTGGCGCCGTTTGTCACCGGCCAGCCGGAGCCAGTTCCGGTCCGGTCGGCCATCCCCGTGGTAGCGGCGATCGGGGGCACAGTCGGGGCAGGTGCACGGCGGGGTGAACAGCGGGTTCGGTGGAGGCTCGCCGTCGGCCACCACTGCGGTGCACTCCGGGTCCGACATGGACCAGAGCCTACGGTCAGAGCCGGAGGGCGGTCGAGAAGTCGGGCACCCCGGCCCACCGGCCGCCGTCTCCGGCCCGCATCACGGCGATCGTCTTGATGACCTCGGGATTGGCCAGCCCATGCGGAGCCTGGCCACGTAGCACCCGGATCACGTTCTCGGCCTGACGGATCGGGCACTCCTCAAGAAAGGTGGGGGAGTAGCCGGCGACGTGGGGGCTGATGATGCAGTTCGGGAGCGAGACCAACCGGTCTGCGGGGTCGATCGGCTCGATCTCGGTCACGTCGAGGGCCGCAGCCTCGATCCGACCGGCGGCCAGGGCATCGGCCAAGGCTGCGCCGTCCACCACCGGACCTCGGGCGGTGTTGACCAGGATGGCGGTCGGCTTCATCAGCGACAGGGCCCGGGCGTCGATCAGGTGGCGGGTCTCGTCGGTGGCCGAGCAGTGGATGGTCACGAAGTCCGACTCTGCCAGCAGCTCGTCGAGCGGTACCAGCGTCACGCCCTGGTTGTCGGCGGTCAGCTGGGCCACGTAGGGGTCGTAGGCCAGGATCCTGGTCGGGCCGAAGCCCCGGACCCGCTGGGCGAAGGCTCGTCCGATGTCGCCGTAGCCGATGATCCCGACGGTGTGGCCGGCGATCCGCCTGACCGATTCCAGCAGCGGAACCACCGAGGTCCGCTCGCCCCACTCGCCGGCCCGGACGGTGGCCAGCGACTGATGGATCCGTCTGGTGTGGCTGAGCAACATGGCCATGGCGTGGTCCGCCACCTCGGCCGCATTGACCCCCGGCACGTTGCAGGCCAGGATCCCAAGCTCGGTCGCGGCCTCCAGATCGATCGAGTCGACCCCGACACCCATCCGGGAGACGACCTTGAGCTTTGGGCAGGCCTCGAGCACCCGGCGGGAGGTCAGGGGGAGGACGCCGACCTCGGCCCCATCGGCATCTCGGAGGAGGTCGATCAACTCCTCCTCGGTCCGGCACGGCCCTTCGATCACGTCGAAGCCGGCGGCCTCGAACAGGTCCCGGCGATTCCAGGGGCTGGCTTGCAGGGCGATCGTCATCGGGGCCGTCATCACAGCATTGTGGCCGATCCCCTGAACGCGGTCGAACCCGAGTCTAGTAGTTACTAGACTAAGACCCCGGAAGGGGCTACCATCGGCGTTGTGGCCGATGACCCACCCCTCGATCGCTCCGCTGGCGTGCCGGTTGACGCAGTGGTCGATGTCGCGATTGTCGGGGCCGGCATCACCGGTCTGGCGGTCGCGGACCAGCTGGCGGCGGCCGGCCGGTCGGTGGTGGTGCTCGAGGCTCGGGATCGGGTCGGTGGACGGCTGTGGTCCGTGTCGGACGGTGTCGGCACCTTCGACCTCGGCGCCACCTGGTTCTGGCCCGGTGAGCGCCGGGTCCAGGCCCTGATCGCTCGGCTCGGGCTTGCCATCCATGCCCAACATCTCCAGGGTGACGCCCTCTACCACGAGCCGCCGGGCGCCCAGCGGCTCGACGGCAACCCGGTGGACGTGCCGAGCGGCCGCTTCTCCGGCGGGGCCCAGGGGCTGGCCGAGGCAGTGGCCAAACAGCTCCCGGTCGGGACGATCCGGACCGGCCGGGCGGTGCAGGCCATCACCGGGGATCCGTCCAACGACCATCTGACGGTCGTCCTGTCCGGCGGCGGCGAGGTTGCGGCCCGGCAGGTCGTCGTTGCCGTCCCGCCGGCCCTGGCCATCGACCGGATCCACTTCGATCCCGCCCTTCCCGACCGGTTGGCTGGCCTGGCCGCCGCCACCCCGGTGTGGATGGGGGCGGTGACCAAGGTGGTCGCCGTCTACGACCGGCCGTTCTGGCGGGAGCGGGGCCTGGCCGGGGCGGCCATCAGCCACCATGGTCCGCTGCGGGAGCTCCACGACATGAGCGGACCGCACGGCGCGCCGGCGGCGATCTTCGGCTTCGCCCCGGCCACGACCACCGGCCAACCGACCCCGACCGTTGACGCCGTGGTCGCCCAGCTGGTCGAGCTGTTCGGCCCGGAGGCCGCCACCCCTCGGGCCGTCCATCTTCGGGACTGGCGGGACGAGGCCTGGACCTCGCCGGCCGGCGTCGAGCGGCTCACCGCCTACCAGACCTACGGCCACCCGCTGTACGCCGAACCGGCGGTCGGCGGCCGCCTCCGGTTCGCCTCCACCGAGACCGCAACCGAGCACCCGGGTCACATCGAGGGTGCGCTGGCGGCGGCCGAGCGGGCCGCAACCCAGATCCTGGCCGCCTCGGCGGCATCGACCCGATCCCCGACCGGGAGCACCCCGTCATGAGCACCGCAACGCTGGCCGACCTGCTGGTCGAGTACGACCGGGCGCTGGCCCACACCGAATCGCTGTGGAACGATCTGACCACCGAGCAGATCCACTGGCGTGCCAACGAGGACGCGAGCGCCATCGGGTGGCACCTCGGCCACCAGCCGGCGGTCGCACACTTCATGGTCCGGAACCTGACCGCGGCCGAGCCGAGCCCCGATCCGGAGCTGGACAGCCTGATGGACTCGGCAACGCCGGAGCGGGACCGCGGGGCGCTGCCGGATCCGACTCGGATCGTCGACTATCGGAACTCGGTGGCCGAGCGTCTCCGGTTCCGGATCGCCGCCATCGACGACGGTCGGGTCGGTGCGCCGGCCCAGCTCCGTCTGATCGCCCACACCCTGCTGGTTGCGGTGATCAACCACGAGTACCAGCACGATCGCTGGATCGGCGAGGTCCGCAACGAGGTCTTCGGCAAGGACCTCCCGCCCGATCCGGTGTCCGACCGCCTCGCCCTGGTCGACGGCTACCTGGTCGTCAACGCAGCCTGACCGTGCGGGTCCCGCAGCGGCCCGCCTCGTTCACCACCGGGCCACCACCCGCTCGGGCTTGCGGAAGATCAGCCCGGTCGGTGCGGTGCTGGCCGTCGGATCGAGACGGAGATCCCGGCCGTCGGTGGCGTCGAGCAGGGCGTTGACTGCAGCGACCGTCTCCATCCGGGTCAGGTGGATACCGAGGCAGCCGTGAGGGCCCTGAGCGAAGGTGACGTGACGGTTGGTGTTCGGTCTCTGGAGGTCGAATCGGTCCGGATCGTCGAAGACCTCCGGGTCGCGGTTCGCCGCCTGCAGCGACAGGGTGACCAGCTCCCGCTCCGGGATGACCACCTCGCCGAGCCGGGTATCGGTGGTGGTGTAGCGGTCGAGCACGGCGGCTGCCGGCTCGAGCCGGACCGATTCCTCGATCGCATCGGCAACCAAGTGGCGGTCGGCCCGGACCTGGGCCAGCACCTCCGGGTTGGTCAGCAGATGCCACAGCGCATTGGCCGTCATCCCCTCCGCAGTCTCGATGGCCCCGAACATCAACACCGCGATCGCCGATCCGAGTTCGTCAGGCCGGAGGGCTCCGGAGGCTGCGACCCTGGCCACCACCGAGGTGTCACCGGCATCGGCCAGGGTGGCCTCGACCCGCTCGTGGATGGCGGCGATGGCGGCCCGCTGCTCCACCGATGGTTCGGTCCCGAGGTTCAACCCGGTGATGGCGTCCGATATGTGGTGGTACCAGTCCAGGACCTCGGCAGACGTCACATCCCGCAGCCCGAGAAACCGGACGATGGTGTTGACCGCGAGGGGCCCGGCCAGGGCGGTCCGGAGCTCGGCCATGCCGTCAGCCAGGAACCGGTCGATCAGCCGGTGACACTCTGCGGTGAGGTAGTGGTCGAACTCCTCCCGCAGGATGCCGGGCCGGAACGACGGGGCGAACGGGTTGCGGTGCCGCTGGTGCTCCGGCCCGTCGAGGGACAGCATGCTCGGGCCGAGCACGGCCCCGGTCGAGAACCGGGGGTCGTCGACGGTGAACGCCTCGGCGTCCCGCATGGCGGCCACCGCCAGGTCCCGGCGGGTCACCAGCCAGGCGCCGAGGGCGGGGACCCAGGACACCGGTTCGGCCGCCCGCAGCTCGGCCAGCACCGGGTACGGATCGGTCTCCAGCTGCGCCAGGCGGACCTGGGCTCCGAGCGGGAACCGGCTGCGCCGCTGGTCGTCGATCGCCGATTGGTCTGTCATCTGCTCCTCGCCGAAGATCGGGACCTCGTCGGCCGCGGTCCTCCGCCGGC
>JBCCFN010000119.1:0-14952 GCA_039029715.1 Actinomycetota bacterium
CAGGCGGTCGAGGACGGCCACGAAGACGCGCTCCCGAAGCTGCTCCGCGAGGTCCGCCACCTCGGCCACCAGCTGGCCATCGTCAGCTCGTCGTGGCCCGAAGTGCTCGGCGCAGCGGCGCAGACCTGCGCCCGACTCGAGGCGGTCCTCGCCGAGGACGCCGGGATGCGAGCGCTCGCTGACGCGCTGGCGGATGCCGAGACGCTGCATGTCGACCCGACGGAGGCGACGATGCTCGGAGCGCTCGTGGCCGGCTCGAGAGCGGAACTCCACGACGTGATCTGCACCATCGGTACCAGGGTGTACGTCGAGCCTCCCAAGGCCTTCCTGGCACGGATGGCGGCCTACTGGCGGGCCCGGGGTCTCGACCCGGCGGCCTGCACCGACCCGAACCGGTGTCAGGTCATCGACGACGTCGAGACCCCCTGATCGTCCGGCCGGCTTGACCTTCCAGCCGACTGGAACCCGTACACTGGAAGGGTGACCGCACCCCCCTCCGGCACCATGGACGACGTCGATCATGCCGATCTGTATCGGTCTGACCTGGCGGTCGACGGTATGACCTGTGGTGCCTGCGCGTCCCGGATCCAGCGTCGGCTCTCGAAGCTGGATGGTGTGGCAGACGCCAGGGTGAACTTCGCAACCGGCCGGGCCGTCGTCGTCCATGCCCCCGAGGTCGGCCACGGGCTTCTCCGTTCCGAGATCGAAGCCATCGGATTCGGGGTGATCGAGGAGCCGCCGGACGATGGGCCGAGCGCAGCCGAGCAGGACCTCCGTCGCCGCCTGATCGTTGCGGCGATCTTGACCGTCCCGGTCGTTGCGCTGTCGATGGTCCCGGCGTTGCAGTTCGACGGCTGGGGCTGGTTGGTTGCCGCCCTGGCGATTCCGGTCGTCTGCTGGTCCGGCTGGCCGTTTCATCGCACGGCGGCCCGAAACCTGCAACACCGCGCCACGACCATGGACACCCTGGTCTCGCTCGGCTCGCTGTCCGCGGTGCTGTGGTCGGCCGTGGTCCTGGTTCGCGGGGATGATGGCGGCCACCTCTACTTCGAGACCGGCGCGGTGATCGTCACGCTGATCCTGCTCGGCAAGTATCTGGAGCGATTGGCCACCAGGCGGTCCGGGGACGCCATCCGGGCCCTGGCCGATCTGGGGGCGCCGACCGCCCGGCTCGAGGACGGGACCGAGGTGCCGGTCGAGGACCTGGTGGTCGGGGCCCGGTTCCTGGTCAGGCCGGGCGAACGGGTGGCGACCGACGGGATCGTGGTCGACGGCGCCTCTGCGGTCGACGTGTCGATGGTGACCGGTGAACCGGTTCCGGTCGAGGTCGGCGTCGGTGACGAGGTGATCGGTGCGACGGTCAACGTCAACGGCTCGTTGGTGGTCGAGGCCACCCGGGTCGGCGCTGACACCGCCCTGGCCCAGATCATCCGGTTGGTCGACCAGGCCCAGGGTGGTCGGGCCGCGGTCCAGCGGCTCGCAGACCAGGTGGCCAGGGTGTTCGTCCCACTGGCCATCGTGGTGGCGGCCGGAACCCTGGTCGGTTGGCTGGCCGCCGGTCAGGGCGCCGACCAGGCCTTCACCGCGGCGGTGGCGGTGCTGATCATCGCCTGTCCGTGCGCCCTCGGCCTCGCCACACCCCTGGCGGTGATGGTCGGCACCGGACGGGGCGCCCAACTCGGCGTGCTGGTGAAGGGTGCAGAGGTGCTGGAGGACACTCGGGCGGTCGAGGTCGCAGTCCTGGACAAGACCGGCACCGTGACCGAGGGACGGATGACCCTGACCGAGATCGTCGGCCCCGGCCTGTCCGACGCCGACCGGTCGGCCGTGCTCCGGGCCGCAGCGTCGGTCGAGGCTCGTTCCGAGCATCCGATCGCCGCCGCCGTCGCCGCCGGTTCGGCAGACCATGGTCCGGTCGTCGGGTTCGAGAATCGACCAGGCCATGGCGTGATCGGTGTGGTGGATGATGTCGAGATCCGGGTCGGTCGCCGGGCGCTGTTCGATCTGGTCCCGTCTGCGGTCGAGGATGCGGCCGAGACCGCCGAGTCGTCTGGGGCGACCGCCGTGCTCGCCGGCCGGGACGGTACGGCCGAGCTGGTGCTGGTGGTGACCGATCGGGTCAAGGCCACGTCGCCGGCCGCGGTCGCTGCGCTGCGGGATCAGGGCCTGTCGGTCGTGCTGCTCACGGGGGACAACCGCCGCACCGCAGCCGCGGTCGGCGATGCGATCGGGGCCGATCGGGTCATCGCCGAGGTCCTACCCGAGGACAAGGCGGCCGAGGTGGCTCGGCTCCAGGCCGCCGGACAACGGGTGGCCATGGTCGGGGATGGGATCAATGACGCCCCGGCACTGGCCAAGGCCGATCTCGGCATTGCGGTCGGTACCGGGACAGACGTGGCGATCGAGGCCTCGGACCTCACCGTGGTGTCCGGGGATCTCCGGGCCGTTGCCGATGCCATCGCCCTGTCCCGCCGGACCCTGACCACGATCAAGGGCAACCTCTTCTGGGCCTTCGCCTACAACGCCGCTGCGATCCCCCTGGCCGCAGCCGGGGTGCTGAGCCCGATGATCGCCGCCGGGGCGATGGGCCTGTCCTCGTTGTTCGTCGTCAGCAACAGCCTCCGGCTCCGCCGCTTCGCCGGCCACCGCACCGCCTCGCCGCCGATGGTCGGGGCCGATCGATTGGAGTTGTCGTCATGACCGAGACCCGGACCTACGCCGTGCCGGACGTGAGCTGCGAGCACTGCGTGGCCGCCATCACCACCGAGGTGACGGGTGTGGACGGCGTGACCTCGGTTGCGGTCGATCTCTCGGACAAGACCGTGACGGTGATCGGCGGCGACGACCCGGCGATCCGGGCTGCCATCGACGAGGCCGGCTACGACATCGTATGATCGGCGGCTTCGCCGCCGATCAACCCGAGTTCGGGGCGGAGCCCCGAACGTCGCCGTATGAACCGCCGCTTGCGCCGCCGATCAACTCGAGTTCGGGGCGGTGGGCCGATGCCCGGGTGCTGGCTGCGGGCAGGGGAACTAGTGTCGAGGTAACCCCCGAGGGGAGCTTCGATGCAGACGTTCATCAGCTACAGCCGGGAAGACGCCGCCCTGGTCGAGACGATGCGTTCCGACCTGGAGGCGATGGGGGCCGACCCCTGGATCGACAAGGAACTGTCCGGCGGGCAGACCTGGTGGAACCACGTGCTGGATCGGATTGCGGCCGCCGACGTCTTCTTCATTGCGATCTCGCCAGCATCGATCGGTTCGGAAGCCTGCATCGCCGAGCTGAGCTATGCCAAACAGGCCGATCGCCCGGTCGTTCCGGTTCGGATCCGAGGTGAGGTCTCGCCGGCGACCGCGCCGGCCCCGTTGCCCGAGTATCAGTGGATCGACTACCTGCGCCGTGATCGGGACGAGCTGCTGCTCCTTGCCAGGTCACTCCTGACCGTCGAGCGTCGCCCGCTCCCATCCCCGAGGCCGGAACCACCTCCCGTCCCTGGCTCCTACCTGGTCGATCTCCGGACCGCCATCGACTCGCCAACGCTGACCCTGGAGGCGCAGGCAGGGATCGTGCACCAGCTCCGGCACGGCGTGCGCGCCGGCAAGGATCGGCTGTCTCTGCTCGGCCTTGCGGAGGTGATGCGAGGCCGAGCCGACCTCTTTGCCTCGGTGGCCGATGAGATCGACGCCCTCCTGGTCGGCGAGCGGGATCGACCCGCTTCCTCGGGCGGTCGGCCCGATCGAGCCCGGTCCGACGAGACCGATGACGAGCCGGCGGAGGTCGAACCGACCGGTGGTCTCGACCGATCGATCATCGAGGCGGTGCGCTCGACCGGCCATGCCGGCGGGACCGACCTCCACTTCGACCCGTCGATCCCTGACGGCAAGCTGGCAAAGGCCCGTGAGTCATCGCAGGTTCCCGATGACGAGCGGATCCTCGTCCTGGTCGACTGCACGGTCTTCGGGAGCGCCAAGGACTGTGTCCTGTTCGGGCGTTCTGCGATCTACGCCTACCACATGAACGCAGACGTGAATCCGATCCGGGTCGACTATGGGGCGATCGCACCGGATGCCGTCGAGGTGGCAGCGAACAAGTTCACCAGGAAGGCGGTTGCGGTCGGCGACGTGGAGGTTCGCACCGATGGCTCGGACGTGAAACCGGCCGAGCTGGCAGACATGATCGTGGCCGTGCTGGGAGCGATGAGGTCCCGCTGACGCTGCGGACCGCTCAGGCGGTGAGCCAGTCGGGGCGGCGGGCCTCGAAGTCGTCGATGGCGGTCGCATGCTGCAGCGTCAGACCGATGTCGTCCAGGCCCTCAAGGAACCGCTCCTTCGTTGCGTCGTCGAGCGGGAACGGCTCGGACAGGCCGAGCTGTGGCACCTCCAACAGCGTCCGCTCCACATCGATCGTGAACTCCAGATCTGGCTTGGCCTCGACCTCATCGAGCAGCCGCCGGCCGAGCTCGGCAGACACGACCACCGGGACGAGGCCGTTCTTGGTCGAGTTGTTGCGGAAGATGTCGCCGAACCGAGGCGAGATCACGGCCTGGAACCCGGACTGCTGGATGGCCCACACCGCATGTTCCCTTGACGAGCCGACACCGAAGTTGGGGCCGCTGATGATGATGTTGGCGGCCGAGAACCGCTCGTCGTTCATGACGAAGCCGGGGTCGTCCCGCCACTCTGAGAACAGACCCTTCTCGAACCCGGTCCGCTCGACCTGCTTGAGCCAGTCCGAGGGGATGATCTGATCGGTGTCGACGTCCGACCGGTCGAGCGGCACCGCATGCCCGGTCACGATCCTCACTGCTTCCATCGTTCGACCCCCCTCAGCCCAGGTCCGCCGGTTCGGCGAAGTGGCCGGCGATTGCGGTGGCAGCGGCGACGGCGGGAGACACCAGGTGGGTACGGCCACCTCGGCCCTGCCGGCCCTCGAAGTTGCGATTGCTCGTCGATGCCGAACGCTCGCCCGGGGCCAGCTTGTCCGGGTTCATGGCCAGGCACATCGAACAGCCCGGCTCCCGCCAGTCGAAGCCGGCGTCCAGGAAGATCGTGTCCAGTCCCTCGGCCTCGGCCTGCTGCTTGACCGCAACCGAACCCGGGACGACCAGGGTCCGGACGGACCCGGCGACCCGGCGGCCCTTCGCCACGTCAGCGGCGGCCCGCAGATCCTCGATCCGACTGTTGGTGCAGGAACCGATGAACACGGTGTCGACGCCGACGTCCTTCATCGGGGTCCCCGGCGTCAGCGCCATGTACTCCAGGGCTCGAGCCGCGGCGTCACGGTCACCCTCGGCTTCGAACCCGTCCGGATCCGGGACGTTCGCATCCAGGGCGGTGACCTGCCCCGGGTTGGTTCCCCAGGTGACCTGCGGGCCGATGGCCGAACCGTCGAGGACGACCTCGGTGTCGAAGGTGGCGTTCTCGGCGCTCGGCAGCGAACGCCAGTGGTCGAGTGCCTGCTCCCAGGCGGCCCCGGTCGGGACGTTGTCCCGGCCCTCCAGATAGGCGAAGGTCACGTCGTCCGGTGCGATCATCCCGGCCTTGGCCCCGGCCTCGATCGACATGTTGCACACGGTCATCCGACCCTCCATCGAGAGGTTCCGGAACACCTCGCCCCGGTATTCGATGATGTGGCCGATGCCGCCACCGGTCCCGATCCGGCCGATGATGGCCAGGATCACGTCCTTGGCCGTCGCTCCCTCCCGGAGCGTCCCGTCGACGGTGATGGCCATGGTCTTCGGTCGGACCTGGGGGAGGGTCTGGGTGGCCAGGACGTGCTCGACCTCACTGGTCCCGATGCCGAACGCGATCGCCCCGAACGCACCGTGGGTCGCGGTGTGGGAGTCGCCGCAGACCACGGTCATCCCCGGCTGGGTCAGGCCCTGCTCCGGGCCGATGACGTGGACGATCCCCTGGCCCGGCGAGCCCATGGCGTGGTTGACGATGCCGAACTCTGCGGTGTTTGCCCGCAACGTCTCGACCTGCTTCCGGCTGATCGGGTCCTCGATCGGCTTGTCGATGTCTTCGGTCGGCACGTTGTGATCCTCGGTGGCCACGGTGAGGTCGGGTCGCCGGACCCCACGACCGGCAAGCCGGAGCCCGTCGAACGCCTGGGGCGAGGTCACCTCGTGGACGAGGTGGAGGTCGATGTAGAGCAGATCCGGGTCTCCGTCGCTCCCGGCGGCCACCAGGTGGTTCTCCCACACCCGGTCGGCCAGGGTCATTCCGTCTTGGCTTGCCATGCTTCCTCCCCTGCGATCTCGAGTCGGTCGGTCAGATCTGGATGTCGTCGACGGTCACGTTGAGCGGACCGTTCGGCGCTTCGAAGGTGACGGTGTCGCCCTTCGACGCTCCGAGCAGCGCCTGCCCGAGCGGGGACCCGGGCGACATCACCGTGACGTCGTCCCGCCGCTCCTCGATGGAACCGATCAGGTATCGCTCGGCATCGTCGTCACCCTCGTAGCGGATGGACACCACACACCCGGCCTGGACCGTCAACTCACCGCCGTCTGCGGTGACCTCCACGATCTCGGCGTTCTCGATGAGCTTGGCCAGATGCATGATCCGACCCTCCATCTTGCCCTGCTCCTCCTTGGCGGCGTGGTAGTCGCCGTTCTCGGACAGGTCACCGAGCTCCCGGGCGGCCTCGATCTTCTTTGCGATCTCGATCCGACCCCTGGTCGTGAGGTCATCGTGTTCGGCCTTCAGACGGTCGTACGCTTCTCGGGAGAGTTTCTGGGTGTCTGACACCCGAAACATGCTACCGACGACGTCCACGGGAGCGGACGACCCGGGGGTCCGTCCCGCCCGCCTGGACCGGTTGCGGTCCCGTTGCCGTCGTCCTCAACCTTTTCTCAACATCGGCAAACCAGACTGGACGCAGAAGGTCAGTGGTTGGCACATGGAGGGATGAGCCAGCCCTGGCCTTCTCTGTTTTTGCCCGGGCCTCCGGATGGGCCGGCGCTGCGTTTGCTCGGCCTGGGTCAGGAGGTCGTGATCGGTCGGTCGACCAGCCAGGCCAGGTCGGTGGCGGCGGCGAGCCGCTCGGCCTCGGCGGTCAGCTCATCCGGCCCGAAGCCGTCGACCGGGCGCCCGGTCGCCAGCGCCAGGTCCCGCCGGGCCAGGATGGTCCGCAGCTGGTACGGCGCCGATCCGACGGCCTCGTGGTGCCTGGCCGCTGCGGCCAGATGGTCGGCGGCCTCGTCGTGACGATCGAGCAGGGTGGCCAGCCGGCCCAGGTACAGCGAGCCGGAGCCGAAATAGACCACCCCGCTGTACATGGTGATCACCCGGTCCGCAGCGCCGGACATGGCCCGGTACAGGGTCGCAGCCCGGTCCCGGTCGCCGAGGGTCATGACCGTCTCCGCATAGAACGCCGAGGTCATGAACTGCAGCACGCCCTCCCCGCCGGTCTCGATCGCTTGACCGCCGAAGTCGGCCAGCGTGTTCTCTGCCTCCTCGGTCTTGCCCTGCTCGGCAAGGACCATCGCCAACGCCGTGCCGTAGGCCGGACCGGGGTAGCCGGTGACCTTCCAGCGCATCAGTTCCTCGACCTCGCTCAGCCGGCCGCGCTCCCGCAGCAGCGTTGCGTACTGGATGCCGAGCAGGTCGAGCGCTGCAGCGCCGACCCGCTGGTGTGTGATCATGGCGGCCTGGATTGCGGCCTCGGCCGCGTCGACCCGGCCCTGATACAGATCGAGGGCGATCGGGATCGAGTCGGCAAAGAGCGCGAGCGACGCATCGTCGTCTGACCGCAGTGCGTCCCGGCAGACCTCGATCGTTGCTCGGGCCCCCGCCATGTCATCCCGGTCGAGGCGGAGCACGGTCAGCGCCCGGTTCGCGGCAACGATCCGCTCCGGGGTGCCGATGTCGTCTGCCAGGGCAAGCAGCTCCTCGATGGTCTCCCTGCGCTGCTCGAAGCCGAGGTGTCGCTGCAGGGTGAACAGGCGCTGGCCGAGCGCGGCGGACAGCAGCTCTCGGTGCGGCCCCAGACGAGCCTCGGCCACCGCCTCGTCGAGGATGATGGCCGCCTCGGGCGGATTGTCGTACTCGCCGAACAGCTGGGACGCGTAGGCGATCAGTACGACGACCCGGAGCGGGCCGGCCGGCAACTTCTCCAGGCAGTCGTCGAGCATGTCGAGTGCCGGACCAGGCGGGTTCCAGTACCCGAGCCACGAGATCCCGAACCGCTGCTCCTCCCGGCCCTGGCCGCAGAACGACAGGGCGGCCCGGACCATCAACTCACCGTCGCCGGCCCGCTTGGCCAACCGGAACGCCTCCTTGGCCGCGGCGTGGGACTGGGTGTAGTGCTCCTTGTGCTTCCGCTCCTGGGACAGCTCGATCATCAGCTTGGACCGGAGCTGGTCGTCGTCCGACCGCTCGAGCACCGCAAGTCCCCGCTCGATCAGGTCGATGGCCGAGGTGTGGTCGTGGAGCCGTGCCGCCTCCCCGGCCGCGCTCAGGGCCTGGTTGGCCGCTGCCACCGGGTCGCCGGCGGTCGCGCCGCGGAGCAGATGGTGGGCCAGCTGGTCGATCGAGCCCTGCTCACGGGCCAGCGACTCTGCGATGCGGGTATGGAGCCGGGCCTTGCGGACCCCGGACATGGCCGATGCGAGACTCTCGCCGATCAGCGAATGGGTGAAGTGGAATCGGTCGGCGTCGACCGGATCCTCCTCGATCAGCCTCGATGCGAGCAGTAGTTCCAGATGGTCGAGCAGGGTGTCGTCGTCCAGGCCGGACAGCTCGGCCAGGAGCCGCTCACCGAACCCACCCGGGCACAGCGCGCCGATGTGGAGCAGCTGGCGGGCTGGTTCCGGGATCGAGGCCAACCGGGTGGCGATGACGTCGTCGATCGTCGCATTGGCCGCCAGGTCCCCGAGGTCGGAGGACGAACGGAGCAGCTCGGTGATGAACAGCGGATTGCCGGCCGTCCGACGCCGAAGCTCGGCCACCGCGTCCGAGTCGATCGGGGTCGGGCCGGCGGCCCGCCCGGCCCACAGCCGACCGACCGCCTCCTCGCCGAGCCCGTCGAGGGCGAGCCGGCGGTCCGCGGCCAGGCGACCGATCGTGGCCAAGGCTGCGCTGCGGTCGTCATCGAGCGGTTCGGTGTCCCGCCACGCTGCCAGCACGGTCAACGGCTGGTCGGCGAAGGTCGGCACCGCATAGGACAGCATCCCGAGCGAGGCGTCGTCGAACCAGTGCAGATCGTCCAGGCACAACACCAGCGGCTCGACGGCGGCGTGGTTCCGGAAGAACCGGGCCACCGCATCGTGCTGGCTGTGCGGGTCCCTGGCATCGGCCGGCTCGATGCCGAGCCTGGTGGCGATGGCGGGAGCAAGCCGGGCCAACTCCGGACCGTGGTCACCAACCAGGTCGGCCAGGGTGGCGTCGTCGACCCGAGCCGAAACCTCGCCGAGCATGGCCCGCCAGGGTGCCAGGGGGGTTGAGCCGGTGTCTGCGTGACCGAAGCCCCAGATCACGGTCTGGCCGATCGACCGGGCGAGGCCGGCCCCGTGACGGAGCAGCTCGGACTTGCCGATCCCCGGTTCACCGGTCAGGGCGACCAGGCCACCGCTCGGCCGTTCCATGGCCGAGACGATGACCCCAGCTTCGTCTTCCCGGCCGACCGGTGGATCGCCGACGGTGCCGGCGGCCGGTTGCGATGGTGCTGCCAGGCGATCCGGCGCCCAGTCCAGGGTCGGGTCGTTGAGCAGGATCCGCCGTTCGAGCTCGGCCAGGCCGGCGGAGGGGTCCAGGCCGGTCTCGGCCACGATCGCCCTGGTGCCGGCCTGGTAGGCCTGGAGGGCGTCGGCGGAGCGGTGAGCCCGGTGCAGCGCGACCATCAGCTGGCCGAGGTGACGCTGATCGGTCGGTGCGTCCTCGAGCCGGGACCGCAGCTCCGGGATGACCTCCTCGTGGCGACCGAGGGCGAGCCGGGCGTCGATGTGCATGGCGATGGCCTGGCGTCGACGCTCGAGCAGCTGTTCCGCCTCGCCGACGAAGAGCGAGAGCGGGCTGTCGGACAGGTCGTCGCTTCGCCAGAGGGCCATGGCATCATCCAGCCGCTCCGCCGCCTGCTGATGGCGCCCATCCTCCATGAGTCGCCCGGCTGCGGCGACGGCGGTCTCGAACCGGAACGCATCGACCGCGTCGGCCTCGATCTCCAGGGCATACCCGGGGGAGCGGGTGACGAGCAGCCGCTGCCGATCGCCGGCCCGGCTCTCGGGCTCGATCGCCCGTCGGAGGTGGGAGACATAGGACCGGACGGCGACATAGGGCTTCTGGGGCGGGTTGTCCCCCCAGATCACCTCGACCAGCCGGTCGGTCGAGACCACCCGGCCGCGGGCGAGCACGAGTGCGGCCAGGACGAGCTGGGGCTTGTTGCCGCCCAGTTCTCGCCGGCTCTGGTCGACCTCGACCTGCGCTCGGCCTAGTAGCGATATACGCACGTGGTGTTCTCCGCCGTCGATGGGTGCCGCCTGGCCTCCATCGTCTCCCAGGGAGAGTACCGGCCCGGGGCCGGGCAGGCACAGACCTTTGGCGCCGTCAGTGTTTCGGTCGTTGGAGGTAGGCGACCTGGGCCGCCAGCACCCCGCCGAGCAGGTAGGCCCCGATGTGGATCGGGTCCTGCAGTCTGGTTCGGACCAGCGTGCTCTCGTAGGTCTGGAAATCGTCGACGGAGCCGTAGATCTGATTCAGATCCCGGTGGGTCAACAGGATGAGGACCACGAACAAGGTCAGGAGGTAGAACGCAACGGACAACACCGAGGCGTATGCCGGCATCACCTTGCTGGTCGCCCGGACCGTTGCGGCGATGATCACCCCGATGGCCAGGGCCGGCCACGGCCCGCTGTAGATGTCGAACACGTCGAGGAAGTACCATAGGCCACCGCTGAGCGCCCCTGCGATGAGGGCGGTGAGGTTTGCGACGAAGGTTCCCTCTCTGGCCCCGATCGGCAGAACGCCGAATCGGCCGGGTCGGGTCAGGGCGGCGTAGTCGTCGTAGGGGATCGGCGAGTCGTCCTGGGCATCGAACCACTCGGACGGGACACCGCCCATCGACATGTCGAGGCCATCCGGGTCGCCCTCGTTCACCGGCGCCTCGGCGCCATCAGATGTCGGCGCCGAGCCCCGAGACGATTTGTGTATCATGTCCGCTCTGGCCTCCTTCATCCGGTGATCGGCCATCGCTCCGGTTCCCTTGAGCGTCGGCTGCGATCAGGTCGGATCAGCTCCATCGTTGGGTGGACGAGCCCGGACCACCCGGCCCACCGCCGCAAGCGGCGCTAGGTCGGTAGACACCCTGTCGGCGGCCGGTTGCGGCCCGTCGGCGTCAGATCTCGACGAGGAGAGCCATGAACACCACTCAGGATGCGGGGAGCGGTTCGCTCCAGGTCGCCGTCGTCGGCGGTGACGGGATCGGTCCCGAGGTCATCGAGCAGGGCCTACGGGTCATCGAGGCGGCCGGGGTGCAGCTCGATCTGGTCCACTACGACCTCGGAGGGACCCGGTACCTGCGGGACGGCACGGTGCTGCCGGACTCGGTGCTCGAGGAGTGGCGGGGCGTCGATGCCATCTATCTGGGGGCGGTCGGGGCCCCCGATGTACCGCCGGGCCTCATCGAGCGTGGGCTGCTGCTCAAGATGCGGTTCGAACTCGATCTCTACGTCAACCAGCGGCCGTTCAAGCTGGCGGCCGGTCCGGACGGCGCCGGCCACGACTTCGTCGTGATCAGGGAGAACACCGAGGGGACCTACGCCGGCGAGGGCGGATTCCTCCGCAAGGGCACACCGCACGAGATCGCAACCCAGGGCTCGGTCAACACCCGGATGGGGGCCGAGCGGTGTATCCGCTACGCCTACGACCTGGCCACCAGGCGCAACGACCACCTGACCCTGGTCCACAAGACCAACGTCCTGACGTTCTCCGGTGACCTGTGGGAGCGGGCATTCAACGAGGCCGGCGCCGACTTCGCCGGGGTCGAGACCGCCTACAACCACGTGGACGCCGCCTGCATCTATTTCGTCCAGGATCCGCAGCGCTACGACGTCATCGTAACCGACAACCTGTTCGGCGACATCCTGACCGACCTCGGCGGTGCGGTCTCCGGGGGGATCGGCTTGGCATCGTCCGCCAACCTCAACCCGGATCGGACCGGTCCGTCGATGTTCGAGCCGGTCCACGGCTCGGCCCCGGACATCGCCGGTCAGAACAAGGCCAACCCGATCGCCGCCATCCTGTCCGGTGCCCTGATGCTCGACTTCCTCGGCGCCTCCGAGGCTGCAGCCAGGATCGAACAGGCCTGCGACGCCTGCGTCGAGGTCGACGGCTCGACGGTCGAGGTGGCAGACGCCGTCATCGCCAAGCTGTGAGCACCGCGGACCGGGAGCCGTCGCCGGCCCGTCAGGGGGTCGAGCGGGACCCCTCGTGGCCGGACGCGGTCGAGATCTTCGACACGACGCTCCGGGACGGCTCCCAGTTCGAAGGCATCTCGCTGACCGCGGACGACAAGTTGAAGATCGCCGGGCTGCTCGATCAGCTCGGCGTCCACTACATCGAGGGCGGTTGGCCCGGTGCCAACCCTCGGGACGATCAGTTCTTCCAGCGGGCCGCCGCCGGCGAGCTGACGCTCGAGACCTCCGCCCTGGTCGCCTTCGGTTCCACCCGCCGGCCGCGGGGCAAGGTGGATGACGACCAGACCCTGGCCAACCTGCTGGCGGCCCAGACGTCGACGGTCTGCATCGTGGCCAAGGCCTGGGACTATCACGTGACCGAGGCACTCCGGACCACCCTGGATGAGGGCGTCGCCATGATCGACGACTCGGTTCGGTTCCTGGTTGGCGAGGGCCGCCGGGTCTTCGTCGACTTCGAGCACTTCTTCGACGGTCACAAGCGCAATCCGGAGTTCACCCTTCGGGCGGTCGAGGCCGCAGCGGTGGCCGGTGCAGACACCCTGGTCCTGTGCGACACCAACGGCGGGTCCCTCCCCCACGAGGTCGAGGCGGCAACCGCTCAGGTGGTCGAGCTCTTCCCCGAGCTGACCGTCGGCATGCACACCCAGAACGACACCGGTTGTGCGGTGGCGAATGCGGTGGCCGGGGTTCGGGCCGGCTCCCGCCACGTGCAGGGCACGATCAACGGGTACGGGGAGCGGACCGGCAACTGCGATCTGACCACGTTCATCCCGAACCTCAGCCTGAAGATGGGGATCCGGACGTTGCCGGACGGGCGGCTCGGTCAGCTGACCGCGGTCAGCAACCACGTGGCCGAGCTGGTCAACCTGCCGCCGATGCCCCAGCAGCCATACGTCGGCAAGTCGGCGTTCGCCCACAAAGCCGGCCTCCACACCTCGGCCATTGCCCGGCGCCCAGACGCCTACGAGCACGTCGAGCCGTCCCTGGTCGGCAACGGCACCCGGTTCCTGGTGTCCGACCTGTCCGGCCGCTCCACGATCGAGCTGAAGGCCAAGGAGCTCGGGCTCGAACTGGACGGCAACCAGCTGGCCGAGATCCTGGATCGGCTGAAGCACCTGGAGAGCGCCGGCTACCACTTCGAGGCGGCAGACGCCTCGCTGGAGCTGCTGATGCGGCGGGCCGCCGGCTGGCGAAACGAGTTCTTCACCCTGGAGTCGTTCCGGGTGCTGGTCGAGCATCGGCCGGGGCGCCTCGGCGCGGGGGAGCAGAACCCGCTCGGCCACCACGACGGAGTCGAGACCGAGGCCACGGTCAAACTCCGCCTCGGGGCCGACGGGACCGGAGAGCGGATCGTGGCCACCGGGGAGGGCAACGGTCCGGTCAACGCCCTCGACGCCGCCTTCCGGACCGCAGTGGCCGATCGGTTCCCGGCCCTGGCCGCGGTGCGGTTGATCGACTACAAGGTCCGGATCCTAGAGTCCTCGACCGGCACCGGTGCGGTGACCCGGGTGCTGATCGACGCCACGGACGGCGAGCGGCAGTGGACGACGATCGGCGTCAGCGAGAACATCATCGACGCATCGTGGCAGGCGCTGTCTGACGCCATCGTGTTCGCCCTGCTCGACCGGGCCTGATCGCTCAGGCGCCGGGGGCCTGCTCGGGGTTGCCCCGGGGGAAGGCCAGCCCGAACACGGCGGCCTGGATTGCGAACGCCACCAGGCACAGCGCCCACAGATTGCGGGAGGCAGACAGGGTCTCGGCATCGGTGGCCGGGTCCCCGACGATGGCGACCGCCAGGGCGATGGCGACCGCAACCGCCAACTGGAACACGGTGGTCCGCCCCGCTCCGGCCATGCCGAATCGCTGTGGCGGCACGTCCCGCATCGTCGCGCCGACCGACATGGCGAAGCTACAGCCGGCGGCGAGCCCGAGGAACAGGTTCGGGGGGATCACGGTCAGCAGACTTGGCTCCAGGTCGACGAAGCCGAGCAGGAGCGCCATCGAGATCACACCGAACAGGCCGCCGACGGCGAGGATCGGGCCATTGCCGATCCGGTCGGCCATGCGGCCGACGACCGGGGACAGGACGGCGGCCAGGAACGGGCCGGGCACGATGGCCAGGCCGGCCTCGATGGCTGACCAGCCCCAGACCTCCTGCAGGTAGGACGGGAACGGGACGAAGAACGAGAAGAACCCGATCACGAAGGCCACGGTCCCCACGCAGCCGAGCCAGTAGCTCCGGAGCTTGAACAGGTCGAGATCGAACAGCGGGGCCGGGTGGCGCCTCGACCGGAGGACGAACAGGGCGATCAGGGCCATGCCGGCGGCGACCGCCACCAGCGTCGGGCCATCGGTCAGTCCCCAGGTCTCGGTCTGGACCACGGCCAGGATGATCGCCCCGACGCCGAGGCTTGCCGCCGGGATCGACACCAGGTCGACCCGGTCCGGGATGTCCGGGTTCTTGCTCTCGGCCAACCACCGGGCTCCGAGTACCAGGGTGACCAGGGCCACCGGCACATTGACCAGGAACACCGAAGGCC
>JBCCFN010000120.1:0-14926 GCA_039029715.1 Actinomycetota bacterium
CATCTCGTGGTTGCCCCTGGCCATGGAGATGGTCGATAGCGCGATCCGCGGACCGAGCTGGCCAACGACGTTTGTCTCCGAGACCAAGAACTACATCGTAAAGACCGGGATCTCACTCGGCGGCCGCCGGTCAGCAGCCGGAGCCGGTCGTCGAGCCGGTCGACCAGATCGGCCGGGGACAGGGTCCGGGTCCTGGCCGCCGCCAACTCGATGGCGAGCGGGACCCCGTCCAACCGGCGGCAGACCTCCTCGATCCGGGCCCGGTCGGCTCCGGGGTCGAAGCTGCCACCGACCGCAGCGGCCCGCTCGATGAACAGGTCGACGCCCGGTCCGGCCGGATCGAGCGGCGGGACAACCACCAGTTGTTCACCGTCGCAGCCCAGGCCCTCCCGGGACGTGGCCAGCACCCGCACGGCCGGACAACTCCGACCGATCGCATCGGTCAGCTCGGCGGCGCCGTCGATGACGTGCTCGCAGTTGTCGAGGACGAGGAGGAGCCGGCGTGGGCCAAGGGCGGTGACGATCGACTCGATCAGGGGTCGACCGGCTCGCTCGGCCACCCCGAGGACGTCTGCTGCGGCCCGGGCCACGTCCTCCGAACTGGCGATGCCGGCCAGCTCGACCAGCCACACCCCGTCGTCGACGTCATCGGCCGCCGCGCCGGCCGCGGCCAGCGCCAGCCGGGTCTTGCCGATCCCGCCGGGGCCGACCAGGGTCACCGCCGGTGCGGTTCGGAGCGCTGCGCTCACTGCGGCCACCGCATCGTCGCGACCGAGCAGCCGACCGACCGACCGGGGCAGGTTGCCCCGGCGACTCCGTTCGGTCCGCAGCGGGGGGTGCTCTCCGCCGCCGAGCTGGTGGACCCGCTGATCGTTGACCACACCATCGAGTCGGTACCGACCGAGCGGCCGGAGGCCGGACGAGCCGAGCATCGCCGCCGTCGCCCCGGACACCAGGGTCTGGCCGTCGTTGCCGATGGCGGCCAGGGACGCTGCGAGGTTGACCGCCGGGCCGAAGTAGCCCCGAGCCCGCTCCTCGGTCTCGCCGGTGTGCAGACCGATACGGACCGACAGACCGAGCCGGTCGGTCTCGTCGATCGCACGCACCCCGCCCTGGACGGCATCGGCCCAGGACGCCGCCTCGGTCGGTCGGTGGAAGGCCACCCCATAGGATTCGCCACCGGCGCTGAACACGTGGCCGCCGACCTCCTCGACCGCAGCCCGGACCACGTCGTCGATCCGCCCGAGCGCCCGGCCGATCTCCCGCCGGCGCTCCGACCACAATCCGGCGGCCCCGACGACGTCGACGAACCCGAAGGTGACCGTGCCGGTCGGGACCGCCCCATCCTCGGCCGGCCGACGGCCAGCGCCCAGTCGATCGTCGTGGTCGAGGATCGATGCCTCGAGCGCCCGCAACCGCGGTCCGGGCTCCACCCCCAGTTCCTCGACCAGGTGACGGCGGGCCCGCCGGTAGGCGGCGAGGGCATCGGCCTGCCGCCCGACCCGGTAGAGGGCGGTCATCAGCAGCGCCCACAGACCCTCCCGGAACGGGTGGTCGGCAACCAGCTCGGTCAGCGGCCCGATGGCGGCCGAGGCATCGCGGTCGACCTGGGCCGCCAGTTCCTCCTCGACCGCGCCAAGCCACTGCTCGACCAGCCCGTCGATGGTGGCCCCGAACCCGCCGGTATCGAGGCCGGCCAGCGGGAGACCTCGCCACTCGGTCAGGGCCCCGGCCAGGTCACCATCATCCAGGCGTTGCTGGAACCGGGCCGCGTCGACCGCCCCGGGTAGGAGTTGCAGTCGGTAGGCGGCACCGCTCCGCTGGATCGAGTCCGGGCCGAGCACCTTGCGGAGCCGGGTGACGTAGGACTGGAGCGTCTTGTCCGCTGTCCGGGGTGGCTCGGCCCCCCAGACCAGGGCCACGATACGGGAGACCGGGACGACGGCCCCGGCCGACAGGGCCAGGGCGGCGAGCACGGCCCGACACTTGTCCGGGCCGAGGTCGAGTACCTCACCGTGTCGATCGGTCACCTCGACCGCACCGAGGAGGCGGACCCTGATCTCGACCTGATCGGACGTCTGCGCCACCTCGTTCATGCTGCTCATCACGCCTCTCAGCCTGCCTCGGGCCGGTTGCGGCCCGCCCGGATGTCGGTTGTGCCTCGGTTGTGACCGTGTCAGCCTCGACCGGCGCGCCGGTGGACTTCGACCGGATCTCAACCGGGGGGCGGGACGATGTCCCCCGGACGGACCCACCGAACGGAGCAAACCCGATGGCAACGATCAATCAGAACCCCGGCGATCCAAACCCCGGCAATCCACACCCTGACGAACTGCACCCCGGCAAGCCGAACCCCAGCCACCCGGACGCCGATGACCGAGGTCGGATCGACCGTACGATTCCAGACATGATGACAGCCGTGACCCGGGACGGCTACGGCGACCCGGACGTGCTGTCGGTCGGTCGGGTCCCGGTGCCGAGCCCGGAACCGGATCAGGTCCTGGTCGAGGTGGTTGCGTCCTCGGTCAACCCCGCAGACTGGCACCACGTGACCGGCAAGCCGTACATGATGCGGCTCCAGTCCGGCCTGCGTCGGCCGAAGATGACCATCCCCGGGCTCGACCTTGCCGGGACCGTGGTCGCCATCGGGTCCAAGGTCACCGACCGGCACGTCGGCGAGCGGGTCTACGGCGAGGTCGGCGGCGGTTGGGCCCAGTATGCGGCGGTCGCTGCGGATCGGGTGGCCCCGCTGCCGGACTCGGTCGGCTTCGAGCAGGCTGCCGCCACCCCGGTGGCCGGTCTGACTGCGCTGCAGGGGCTGCGGGACCATGCCGGGCTCGGGCCGGACGGTCCGGACGGAGCTCGGGTCCTGATCAACGGGGCGTCGGGCGGGGTCGGCTCCTTCGCAGTCCAGATCGCAAGGGCATGGGGCGCCGAGGTCACCGGGGTGTGCAGCACCGCGAACCTCGGTCTGGTCGAGGAACTCGGTGCAGACCACGTGGTGGACTACCGCTCCGAGGACGTGACCGCACTGGACCGTCGGTTCGACGTGATCTTCGACCTCGCCGCCAGCCACGGCCTCGGCCAGTTCCGCCGCATCCTCGAGCCCGGCGGGATCTACCTCCCGTGTTCCGACCGACGGGGTGGCGCCGTGCTCGGGCCCCTGCCGTGGATGGTCGGCGTCATGACCAGGGCCAAGCTGGCCCGGATCCGAACCGGCTTCCTGCTGGCCGAGCCGGTCGTGGCAGATCTGGAGACGCTGGCCGCCATGCTGGCCGACGGCTCGGTCACGGCCGCCATCGGCAGTCGCCACGGGCTCGACGAAGTCCCGGGCGCAGTGGCCGATCAGGCCGGCGGGAGCGGTCGGGGCAAGCGGGTGGTCCGGATCGATCTGGGCTGAGCCGGCCCTTCACGCCGACCCCGGCCACGGCGCTGGACCGAACGGCCCGGCCGATCTGGGGCCGCCGACCCAGCGCGATCAAGCATCGACCCGGATCAACCGATTCACCGAAGGTGACCGACGGGCCGACCAAGGGCGCTCGCGACGGCGCCGCCTGGCAGGCGACCCCGGCGACGGCGATGGTGATCCGGGGCGGCGTGCTGCTGGCCCCGGTCATCGGTGCGTTCGCCGTGCTGCGGCTGGTCGACCGGTGGTTCTACCACCCCGACGGGTGGTTCGGTCTGGTCCTGTGGGTGCTCCAGGGGGTCCTGATCGGCCTGGTGGCGTCGATGCTGATCGACCGGGTGGCCCGGCGACTGCTGCCCCTGGCCACGCTGATGACCATGACCCTGGCGTTCCCGGACGAGGCGCCGTCCCGGTTCTCGGTCGCCCTGCGGGCCGGGTCGGTCCGCAAGCTCACCGAGCGGCTGGACGCAGTGGCCGAGGACGGGCTCGGCGACGATGCCAATGAGGCGGCCCGACGAGCGCTCGACTACATCGCCCTGCTCAGCCGCCACGACCGCCTGACCAGGGGGCACACGGAGCGGGTCCGGGCCTACGCCGACATGATCGCGGTGGAGCTCGGGCTGAGCGAGGAGGAACGGGGGCTCCTGGCCTGGGGCGTCCTGCTCCACGACATCGGCAAGCTGACCGTCCCGGCCGAGGTCCTGAACAAGCAGGAGCCCCTCACCGATGAGGAGTGGGCGATCCTCAAGCAGCACCCGGCGGCCGGGGCCAAGCTGCTCGAACCCTTGGCCGACTGGCTCGGGCCCTGGGTCCTGGCCGCAGGCGAACATCACGAACGGTGGGACGGCACCGGCTATCCGAGGGGCCTGGCCCGGGATCGGATCTCGCTTGCCGGTCGGATCACGGCGGTCGCAGACGCCTACGACGTCATCACCTCCAAGCGGTCCTACAAGCCGGCGCTGACGGTCGAGGCGGCCAGGCGGGAACTGGTCGACTGCGCCGGCTCCCAGTTCGACCCGGAGGTGGTCCGGGCGTTCCTCAACCTGTCGGTCGGTCGGCGGTGGGTTGCCGGCCCGCTCGCGGTGCTGTCCCATCTGCCGATCGGCAACCTCGGGACCACGCCGGCGGTGGTGACGATGGGGACCGCCCTGTCGGTCGGTGCGGTGGTGGCCGCGCCACCGCCGGAGCCGGTCGAGCTGGCCTTCACCCCGACAACCACCATCGTCACCACCACGACGACCCTCCCCCCGGAGACCACCACCACCCTGCCCCCGACCACGCTCCCGCCGGAGACCACGACCACCACCATCGCCACCACGACCACCACCGCACCGACGACAACCACGACGGCACCGACCACCGCAGCTCCGACGACGACCACCACCATCGCCACCACGACCACCACCGCACCGACGACAACCACGACGGCACCGACCACCACACTGCCGCCGGGCGAGTTGTTCTTCCTGAAGAACCCTGGCGGCGGGGGTGACACGTCCGCCCAACTCTTCAAGTTCCTGTCGACCGATGACCCCGATGATGCGGTGCTACCGAACTTCGACACCGACCGCGACAGCCTCCCCGGACTCCGGTTGGCCCCGACCACCGAGCCCTCGTTCGGCGACTACGACGTCGAGGAGATCGCCCGGTTCGGATACAACCCGAACAGCCGGCTCGATGGTCCGGTCACACTCACCCTGTACGCCGCGACCGAGAACGACCTCGGCGGGGGCACGGTCCGGCTCCGGGTCGACATCGCGGACTGCAACGGTCTGTACCAGGGCTGCGCCTCCCTGGCCGAGACCTCGGTGGCGATCGGCACCCCGATCGGTAGCGGCTTCCAGCAGCTGCAGGTCGACCTGGGGACCGTGACCCGAGACTTCGGGTGGGGCCGCCGGCTGGTGATCCGCATGATCACCCAGGACGGCGAGGCGATCCACCTCGGGTTCGACGCAGACGACAACCCGGCCGCGGTCCGCCTCAGCTTCGATTGAACCCGGTGGCCGACGGCGACGTCAGCCAGCCGCGTCCAGGGCGGCGAGCAGGTCCCGGCACTGCCGGTCGGTGCTGAATCGCTCACGGGCGTAGTCCGCGGCGACCGGACCCTTCGTCGCCTTCCAGTCCTCGGCCAGGGCGGTCCGGATCCGGTCGGTCAGCGCAGCGACCAGCTCGGCCCCCTCGGTCTCGGGTACCAACCCACCGACCGCATCGGTCACGAAGTCCCGCGGCCCACCGGAGTCGGCCCCGATGACCGGGAGCCCGCAGGCCATCGCCTCGATGAACACCAGGCCGAACGGCTCGTTCCGTGACGGATACACCCCGATGTCGGCCAGGGCGTTGAGCGTGGCGATCTCCGGCTGGGGCCGGGGGCCGAGGAAGTGCGTCCGCTGCAGCCCGAGCTCGTCGTAGGCCAACCGGTGGTAGTGCTCGATCGCCTCCTCCGGCCCGGACCCGACGATCAGGGTGGCGATCCGACCGTCCTGCTCGTAGTCGGCGGCCGCCGCCAGCAGCGCATCGAGCCGCTTCCAGTCGGCGAACTTCCCGCAGAACATCACCACCTTCTCGACCGCCGGGTCGACCGCAGCCGGGGCAGCCATCGACGGGCTCGGCGCCGGCACCAGGTCGGCGAGCAGCTGGGCCCGCTCGGCCGGAGTGACGGTCCGGGGGACGAAGATCGAGGACGCATAGCCGTTCGGCGACAGCACCATCCGCGACCGGGGGAAGGCACCGAACACCGCACCGAACTTGTCGATCTGTTCCTGGGAGATGGCGGCGCACAGGTCGATACCGCCATCGGGGTCGAACACCCCGGCGGCCTCCATCATCGGCAGGAACCGCTTTGGGTAGTCCGGATCGATGCCGGCCTGTTCGTGGGCGAACATCTTCAGCGCGGTGCCGTGGACGAAGCACAGGATCGCGAACCTCGGGCGACCGGCTGCGACCCGGGCCCGATTGATCGCCGTCAGGATCAGCGGGTTGAGGAACGTATGGTGGGCGATCGCCACCGACACCGGGACCCCGGCTGCCGCCTCGGCGGCATCGATCGTCTCCTCGGTGAACCGCCGCAGCCGGTCCCGATAGGCGGCGAAGACCTCGTCGGACATGCTGTGGAACCGGTAGGAGCTGACCGGCGAAACCGACTCGCAGATCGGGACCTCGTGGTCGAGCTCCAGGATCCGGACCTCATCCTCGATCGTGCGCTGGGCCGACGACGGGTAGACCGACCACGCAACCGTGTCCGGCATGGCGGCGAAGGCCCGGTGGTGGGACTCGTGGAGGATGCCGGAGCCGGGGGCGAACTCGCCACCCCGCTGCCAGTTGTTGGTGCCGAGCTGGAAGATCAATCTGGTCACTGGCGCCTGCCTGATGGTCGTGGGGTGGTGTGGCGGAACGGTGTGGCGGTTCGGGGGTCGACGGCGCCCACACCCTAGACGGGCTCACGAATCGGTGCGGCCGGCCGACGACACTGGTGATGACCCGCCACCTCATCCACCCTCGTTCCCGACCCCGCCCCCGAATCGACAGACGGCTACTCGCCCTCGCTGCGGCGGCCACCCTGGTCGTCCTCGGCCTTGCCGCTGCGCCAGTCGCAGCCCAGGGTCAACCGAACGAGACCGGGGACCGCCCGCTGGCCGCCTTCTCCGGTACCGCGAACTCGGCCAATGCGAGGTTCATCGTCGACGGCTACCAGCAACTGCTCGGCCGGAGCGCGGACGCCGCCGGGGTCGACTTCCATCTCGACCGGTTGGCCGCCGGCGGCGACCGGACCCGGCTGGCGTTCACCTACGCCCTGCTGTTCAGCACCGAGGGCGCCGGGCAGGAGGTCGGCCGGGCCTACGGTGACCTGCTGGGACGGGGTGCGGACGCCGAGGGATCCGGCTACTGGACCACCCACCTCCAGGGCAACGACGTACTCGACCTCCGTGTGCTGCTGCTGTCGAGCGACGAGTATCGAGACCGGGCCGGCGGGACCGACGGCGCCTGGATCGGCGCCCTGTACCTCGACATCCTCGGCCGGACCGCAGACGGCGCCGGCCTGGCCTACTGGCAGGGGCTGGCGGCGACGACGCCCCGCCCCCTGATCGTGGCCGGGATCTACCTCAGCGACGAGGCCCTCGGCCGGCGGGTCGACGCCTACCACCTCGAGGCCCTCGGTCGGGCGCCGACCGCCGCCGAGCGGAGTCTGGGTATCACAACCATCCGGGCCGTCGGCGAACGGGAGTACCGGGCAACGGTGTGGGCCTCGGACGAGGTGTTCGAGAGCTATCTGGACGCTGCGCTGTCATGACCGCCGGCCTCACCTCGACCGCCGCCATCGATGCGGTCGCCGCCGTGACCGCCGCCGACCGCTGGGTCGAGGTCGTCTCGGTCCTGGCCGCAACCCTCGCCGGCGTGTTCGCCGTGGCCGCCATCGCCAAGCTGACCGATCCGTCGACCACGATCGCCGAGTTCCGGGCCCTCGGGGTCCCCGGCGCCCGACCGCTCGCTCGACTGGTCCCGCTGGCCGAGCTCGGGACGGCCGGGCTCCTGCTCGCCGCCCCCAGACCCGGGGCCGTGGTGTCGCTTGCGCTCCTGAGCGCCTTCACCGCCGTGCTGGCCGCAGTTGTCCGCTCCGGTCGGGAGGTCAGCTGCGGCTGCCTCGGCGGGCGGAACCGGTCGCCGATCACCGCCCTGACGCTTGCCAGGAACGGGGCGCTGATGATCCTGGCCGGCGCGGTCGCCACCGTCGAGGCCCTGGTCATTCC
Source organism: Actinomycetota bacterium (assembly GCA_039029715.1). Taxonomy (GTDB): domain Bacteria; phylum Actinomycetota; class Acidimicrobiia; order Acidimicrobiales; family SZUA-35; genus JAHELU01. The sequence goes on from JBCCFN010000120.1 coordinate 8,152, forward strand.
AAGTCCGCCGACCGTGCTGGCGGTCGGTTCGATCCTGGTCGCCGCCACCGTGGCCGGCCAGCTGCTGACCCTGCGAGCGGTCGTCGGTCGACTCTGGGATCTCGGTCCCGCCGGTGAGCCGACCCCCGCCGGCCCACCCGCCATCTCCCCCGTCGCCCCCGCCGACCCCGACCTGAAGGGAATGACCGCATGACCGGAATCTGGCTGGTCTCGTACCTGCTGCTGTGGTTGACCGTTGCCGTGCTCGGCGTGGCGGTCGTCGCCATGCTGAGACAGATCGGGATCCTCCACACCCGGGTGGCGCCGATGGGCGTCCACTTCGCCGGCGAGGGCCCGGAGCTCGACCTGCCGGCACCGGTCGTCGACGATGTCGACTACGGCGCAAGCCCCTACACCCTGCTGGCCTTCACGTCGCCGACGTGCGAGATCTGCGCCACCCTGAAACCTGCGCTCCGGCACCTGGAGCGGGGCTATGACGAGGTCTACCTCAGGATCATCGACCATGACGTCGACCCCTCGATCTTCGCCGCCTTCCGGGTCCGGTCGACCCCCTACCTGGTGGCGGTCGATCGCGACGGCATCGTCCGGAGCCGGGGCGTGGCCAACACCCTCGACCAGGCCGAGGAGATGCTGGCCGAGGTCCTGGCCGGACCGCCGATCGAGCTCGACGCCGGCGAGGGCCAACCGACGGTCGATCTGACCGCGCCATGAGCGGGAACAGCATGACCAACCCCTCCAACCTGGACCAGGCGGTCGAGCGGCTCGGCCGCTGGACGGCGGCCCGTACCACCAGACGATCGTTCCTCAACCGCCTCGGGCAGCTGGCGATCATGGTCGCCGCCGGGCCGACGATCGCCGGGCTGTTGATCCGCGACGCCGAGGCCCGGGTCTGCGGTCAGAGCGGGGTGACGCCGAAGTGCGACACCTTCGATTGCGTCGGCCCCGGAGACATCTGGGGTTGGTGCTGGTACGCAAGCGACGGCTGCTGCCGCAACGACGGGCTGAAGAAGATCTGCGACTGCTGCACCGTCGACTATCCGAACGTCCACGGCTACTGCCCGAGCGGCACGAACGTCCGTTGCATCGTCGAGAGCTGCGGCACCGACCCTCGGGTCCTCAACGTGACCCTGACGCCGGTGACCTGGCACGGTGGGACTGGCTACCACCACAGCGCCGCCGCCATCGGCCACGACCGGGCGACCAAGGCGGTGTTGGCATCGGACGACGATCGCTGGCTCCAGTACGTGGCCGCCCCGCTGGCCGGGACCCTCGGGATCCCCCTGCTCGGCATTTCGGCAAACGGCCCGAGCACCGATGATCTCGCCCTGTTGGCCTCGCTCGGTGTGACCGAGGCCCTGGTGGTCGGTCCCATCGTCGGCGCCGCAGCCCTGACCGGGGCCGGCGTCGCGATCGACCAGGTCACGTCGTCTGCGGACCTGTCGACCGCCTCTCAGCAGGTGGCGACCCGGATCACCAAGATCAACGACATCAACCGGACCGTCACCGTCGAAGCCGCCGGCCTGTCTGCCGAGGTCGCCCCGGCCGCCGCCGCGTTCGCCGCGCTGGCCGGCTTCCCGCTGCTCATCGGGTCCGCCGCCACCGCTGCGGTCGGGCTCCCGACCCTCTACGTCGGGCCGGAACCTACGGACGCATCGGTCCCGTCGGACCGGACCGTTGCCACCACCGCGGTTGCGCTGTCGGCCGAGCTGGCCGAGCTGGCGTCTGTGATGCCCCACGTCTCGCCCCGCCGGTTGGCCATCGCCCCGTCTGGCAGCTCGGACATCATCGGCCTGGCCAACCTCGGGGTCCCGGTGGTCCTCCATCCGCTCGACCGTCTCGGCCTGCTGGAGTCCTGGTTGCAGGAGCACTCGGTCCGGCACGGCGAGCTGGAGGTCGTCTACCACGTGCAGGGGCCGGGCCAGCTCCTGACCGAGGAGTACTGGAAGCTCCAGAGCGCAGTCAACGGGTTCCGGGTCGACCAGCTGATGGGGGTGGCCGGCGAGGGCCTGCCGGTGATCCGGCAACCGCTGGCCGAGCGACCGATCGGCATGGCCCGGACCGACGGTGCCCTCTCGTGGGGCAGCGAGAGCCCGCCGAACTACTGGACCGCCCAGGGTCAGACGTTCCGTCGCTGACCGGCACCGACCGACCCGCCAACGCCACCAGACCGACCAGATGTCCCCCGCCCTGATCCTCCTGCTCGGCATGGCCTGCCTGGCCGCCGTCCACACCCTCTGGTCCCCCTGAGGGCTCTCGGTCGCCGAGACCCTGCTGCCCTCGGTCCGGGGGCGAACCGAACGATCGACCACGCTGGTCGCGCTGACCTTGGTGGCAACCGGCACCATGACCGGGGCCCTGGTCGGCCTGACCCTTGCCATCCCGGCCCTGGCCATGGGCCTGACCCCGGCATCGCCCGGATGGGTCCTGGCGATCGCCGGCGCCGGCGTCGGACTGGACGCCCTCCGGTTGGCGGCCGGACGGCCGGGCCCACCGACGTCTGGACGTCAGGTGCCCCAGGAGTGGAGCCGGTTCTTCGATCCGGTCGTGGTCGCCGTCCTCTACGGCGGCCGTCTCGGGGTCGGGCCGCTGACCATCCTGTCGACCTGGACGTGGTGGTCGGTCACGATCGCCGCCGCCGTGCTCGGGCCGTGGTCCGGTGCGGCGGTCGCTGCGACCTTCGGTGCGGTCCGGCTGACGGTCACGGTCGCCGCCTCGGTCCTGGCCGGTGGCGGCACAGACCCGGCGCGGCACACCGCCCGGTTCCTGACCCTCCGGGCCAGACAGCGGGCCGGCTGGGCCTTGGTGACCACGCTGGGGGCACTGGCGGTCGCCGTCTCGCTGGTCGGGACCGCCGGCTCCGGGCCGACCCTCGATGCGGCCGCCTCGTTCGAGCGGCCGAGCCCGAGCGGCGAGGCGACCATCCAGGCTTCCGTTACGACCGCCACCACCGCCACCGCTAGCGGGTTCGAACTCCCCAGACACGATCGCCAACCGGTCGATCCGGGGGAACGGGTCGAGCCACCGTCGGCCCCACCGACCATCCCCGTCCGATTGGAGGACGTCGTGCGCCAACCCGGCACCCTGACCCAAGCCCCTGCCACCCCGTCTGCGACCACGAATGCGCCTGCGACTGCGGCGATCGATGCCGCCGAGCCGTCGTCCGGCACCCCGGAGGCTCTGGCCGCCGCCATCCCGGCGGTGCTCGACGGGTTCGCCCCGATCGACGGGCCGGCCGCCGACCGGTTCCTGGACCTGACGGCGGCCGCCGCCATCCAACCGGACCCGACCGAGGAGGTCGCCCTGCTGGAGACCCGGGGGTACCGCGGCGGATGGACCCGGGCGTTCAGGAGCGAAGGCAACGACGTGGCGGTCGTCTCGGTCTACCAGTTCCGGGATGCGACCGAGGCAGAGTTCTACCTGGAGGACGGGCTGATCACGATCGGCGGCTACGGCGGCAAGTTCTTCGACATCCCGGCCCTGCCCGGGGTCCGGGGCTTCGTCCAGTACCTGACCGAGACCGACGGCGACGGGACCGAGGAGCTGGCCTCGCTCGGGGCGGCGTTCCACCTCGGTCCGCGGTGGTACCTGGTGTACGTGATCGGTTCGGTCTCGACGGTGACCCCCGAGGTCCTGATCCCGGCGGTCGCTGCGGTCCAGGCCACGGCCGGCGCAGCCTGACCGTCCGGTCTGGGGCTACAGCCCGTTCGGATCGAAGGCGGCCAGGATGCCGACCAGGGTGGCTGCGGCTCGTCGGCGGTGATCGACGTGGCTCCGTTCCGCCGCCTGACCGTCGCCGGAGCGGATCACCGCCACCAGCTCCCGGTGGTCGGCCACCGAATCGGTCGGCGTCGGTCGGATCCGGAGCGTGACCAGCCGGGCCCGGTGGACCAGATCGGCGTACCGGTTGGCGGTGTCGGCCAGGGGCCGGTTGCCTGCGCCGTCGACCAGGGCTCGGTGGAACCGAGCGTCGGCCTCGGCCCAGCGGTCCAGGTCGACATCGTCGAGAGCTTCGGCCATCGCCGCCACGGTCGCATCGAGCTCGGCCAGCGCCGCAGCCAACTCCGGAGGGAGGTCCTGGCCTCCAGTGGCGGCTCCGGCCACCCGTTCGGCCAGCAGGGCGGCGGCCCGACCCTCGACCGTTGCCAGCAGGTCGTAGATCTGGGCCATGTCGTCGGCGGCGACGGCGACGACCCGGATCCCCCGTCGAGGCACGATCTCGACCAGCCCGTCCGCAGCCAGCCGGATGCACGCCTCGCGGATTGGGGTCCGGCTCAGTCCGAGCCGATCGGCCAACTCCGTCTCGAGATACTGCCGGCCCGGACCGAGCTCGGCGTGCATGATGGCGTGCTTGAGCACATCGAACGCCCGGCCGGTCGCCGTGCCGACGCCGGCTCCGGTCCCGGCGCTTCCGGTCCCGGTGGCGGCGCCGCGGCTGGCGGTTGACGACCCGGCCATCAGACCCGGACCGCCCAGTGGCTCGGCACCGCTCCGGCGACCGGCGATCGGAACGTCGTGATCGACTGGCCGAGGAGACACCCGAGGTAGCCGGTCCGCCGATCCGGGCCGCCGAAGCACAGGCTCGAGATGTTGGCCAGGCGGCTGCTGACCACGGTGTCGAGGTGGGGCCGATCCAGGCCGCCACTCCCGAACGCCGCCTCCACCCACGCCAGGTGTTCCGGGTCGGCATCTTCGATCACCGTGGTGGTGGACCCGGACGGGTCGACCCGGATCACCCGATTGCTGATGATCGAGGTGACCCAGGCCCCGCCGTCCTCGTCGAAGACCAGTCCGTCCGGGAACGTACCGGACCCGAACTCGGTGACCGTCGAGGCCGGGCCGAGTTCACCCTGATCGAGGATCGGGAACCGGGCCAACCGGCGCCCGAACGTCTCGTTGACGTAGAGCCAGGAACCATCGGGGCGGACGACCGCCTCGTTGGTGTAGCAGAGGCCGTCAGCAACGATTCGAGCTCCCCGGTCGTCGACAAGCACGACGAACCCGTCCGTCACGTCCGGTCGGTAGGCGGCGGCCCGCGGCCGAAGCCTGGTGCTGACCGTGACCCAGACCCGGCCGGCGTGGTCCTCGGCTACGAAGTTGGTGGGCGGCAGGGGAACGCCATCGACCTCGGTCAGGAACGGGCGGAGACCGCCATCAGGGCTCAGCTCGAAGACCCCGCCCTCGTCGTCGCCGAGGTGGGCCAGGAGGAAGGTCCCGGTCCGCCGGAGCGCGATCCCGTTCGGCCGGAGCCAGCTTCCGTCGGTGGCCAGCAGCTGGTGGTGGGTGCCGTCGGGCCGGATGCGGCTGACCCCGCCTCGCCAGTTTGAGGCGAAGAGGTCGCCGGAGGCGGTGGCGAGCACACATTCGGGCCGCTGCAGCCCGTCGCCGACGGTGCCGAGATCTCGCACGTCGATGCTCGGCATGGCCCGGCTCTCGTCCATGTCGGCTCCTTCATCTCCGTCTGTGTGGTTTCCGTCTGTGTGGTTCCGTCTGCTGGGGCAAGCTCGTGATTAATACACTGCAATCAATACCCTGCAATCAATACACTAACGTATACATTATTCGACCACAGGTGAAGCTCGGCCGGTAGCTCCGCCGGCCGGCGGCGGAGGTGTCATGTCCCGGTCCTATCGCATTGCGCTCCTTTCCGGCGACGGCATCGGGCCGGAGATCCTCGAGCCATGCGTCGAGGTCATGGCGGCCGTCCTCTGCGACGGACCGAAGCTCGACCATCGCTGGCTGCCGGCGGGGGCCGGCCACTATCGGGACACCGGTGAGGCGCTCCCGGAGTCGACGATGGTCGAGGCCCGGGCGGCCGATGCCATCCTCCTGGCGGCGATGGGGCTGCCGGAGGTCCGCTATCCGGACGGCCGAGAGATCGCCCCCCAGCTCGACCTGCGGGAGGAGCTCCAGCTCTACGCCGGCTTCCGCCCGGTCCGCAGTATCCCCGGGGTCGGCGGTCCGCTGTCCGATCCACGTGGTGACCGACTGGACTTCGTACTGATCCGCGAATCGACCGAGGGCCTGTTCGCCGGACGAGGTCGGACCCGGATAGCGGCCGATGGATCGTCCGCCGAAGACACGATGGTCATCACCAGATCGGCCTCGGAGCGGCTGTTCCGGGCCGCCTTCACCGAAGCCCGCCGCCGCAAGGATCGGGGCGGCCAAGGGGTGGTGACCTGCGTCGACAAGGCGAACGTGCTCGGCGGGTTCGCCTACTTCCGGTCGATCTTCGACGAGGTGGCCGCCGACCATCCAGACATCGAGGCCAGGTGGAGCTACGTCGACGCCACGGCCCTCAACCTGGTCCGTAACCCCTGGGACCACGACGTCCTGGTGACCGAGAACATGTTCGGCGACATCCTGTCCGATCTGGGAGCGGCCCTGATCGGAGGGATGGGCATGGCACCCTCGGCCGACATCGGCGACGATGCGGCGGTGTTCCAGCCGTGCCACGGCACCGCCCCGGACATCGCCGGGACCGGCAAGGCCAACCCGACCGCCATGTTCCTGTCCGGGGCGATGCTGCTTCGGTGGCTCGGCGATCGCCACGATGACCGCGCCCTGGCCGAGGCCGCAGACCGACTGGAGGCCGCCGTCGACCGGGCGTTCACCTCGGGCCTGCGATCGACCGAGCGGGGCGGACCGGACGGCGTGACCGAGATCACCGCTGCGGTCCTGGCCGCCATCGAGCACTGAGCGAACCGGCAACGACGATCGGCCCTGGCCTGACCGGCCGGACGCTCAGGGGCCGAGCGTCCGGCCGGCCGACCCGAGC
>JBCCFN010000121.1:0-14762 GCA_039029715.1 Actinomycetota bacterium
GAGCACGTCGTCGGTGAGCGCATCGACCAGGGTGCCGATGGCGACGGCGTTGTAGACCTGCTGGCCGTCGGCGACGGCGGCCACCGCATCCGCCAGGTGGTCTGCTGCCTCGTTCTTCAGGAGAAAGCCGGACGCCCCGGCCCGGATGGCGGCCCGGACGTCACGGTCCAGGTCGAACGTCGTCACGATCAGCACGGCGGTGGCCGTCCCCTCGACGATCGCTGCGGTCGCCTCGATACCGGTGGCTCGAGGCATCCGAACGTCGACGACGGCGACGTCCGGCCTCGACTCGGTCACGACCGCAACGAGGTCGTGCCCGTCGTTGGCGGTCCCGATCACGTCGAACCGGCCGTCGTGCTCGAGCAGCCGCCGGAAGTCCTGGCGAATCGAGAGGTCGTCATCGCCGATCACGACCGTCGGTCGGTCCGGGCCGCCGGTCCCGATCGGCTGGTTCGATCGCTCCGTCACGAGTCGACCTCCGACCGCTGACCGCCGGCCAGTCCGGGCCCGAGCGGCAGCGTGATGTCGACCGTCCACCCACCGCCGTGGCCGGGCCCGGCATCGACCGTTCCGCCAAGCGGTTCGATCCGCTCCCGCATGCCGATCAGGCCCAGCCCGGTGCCGGCTGTCCGGCCCGGAGTGGCCGGGCCGGGGTCGGTGACCAGGAGCCGGGCCCGTTGACCAGGGGTGCCGGTGCCGCGGTCGCTGCCGCTGCTGCCGCCGTCGTCGCCGGCGGCAGGGTCGGTCTCGACCGTGAGCGAGACGATGGCCCGGTCGGCCTCGGAGTGCTGGATGACGTTCGCCAGCGCCTCCTGGACGACCCGGGTCATGGCCAACTCGGCCGCCATCCCCAGCCGTTCATCGACCGAGGGGTCGACTTCGACCACCACCTCGACCCCGCCGGCGGCCGCCGTTTCGACCAGGTGGTCCAGGTCGGCCAACCCGGTCTGGACACCCTGGTCTGATCGCAGCAGGGTGACGATCTGGCGCATGGCGGTCAGTGCCTCGTCTGCGGTGTCGCCGGCGAAGGCGACCGCCTCCTCGATCGATCCCGGATCACCGAGCTTCCTGGCGGTCGACGTCCGGACGACGATCGAGGACAGGTGGTGGGCCGCCACGTCGTGGAGGTCCCTGGAGATCCGGTGTCGCTCCGCCTCCAGGGCCATCGCCCCGTTCGCCCGCTCGAGGCCGACCATCATCGCCGCCTGGCGTCTGGCCACAACCAATGCGGTGCCGAGACCGACAACCAGGAGGGCGATGACCACCGACTCGAGGAGCGCCGGGAGAATGAACGAGGTGTCGTCGACCTCCCGCCACGACACGCCGTCCTCGGCCGCCTCCTCCAGCAGCTCGCCAACCATCTCGTTCATCGCCAGGACGGTGAACCCGGCGACGAAGCTGAGAACGGGCCGGGTGGCATCGCCCCAGGCGTACACCAGCAGCGTGACGATGAAGGCGTAGATAACACTGGAGCCGTTCTCGGCCAGCAATGGGGTGGCCAGGGTCACCACGCTCGACAGCGCCAACGCAACCGTTGGCGACCACGCTGTCAGGGCGACCGGCAGGCCTGCGGCGAGGCCGACCAGCACCGCAACCACGGGCCGTTCAGCGGAGAACCCGTCAGCCGACGGCTCCAGCAGGAGCAGGAGGCACTGCACCGTCAGCCCGACTGCGGCGATCGCCGCTTTGGATCGGGTCGGCTGGAGCCAGTCGGCGTCGATCATCGATCCCCGGTTGTCGGCGCAGGTGTGACCGCACCGGTTACACCTGCCGCCCCGACCGGTTGGCGGCCCCTTATCCGGTCGTTCAGCTCGGCCCGAACCTCGTCATAGTCGCTGAACTCGGTACCCATCCACCGGTCCCACCAGGTGAAGTACAAGGCGTAGTTCCCCCTCACTCGCTCGTGGTGCATGTTGTGGTGCAGCGACGTGGTCTTGTGGCGAAGGATCGGGATCCGCTCCCAGAACGTCGGGAGCAGCTCGTATCCGCCATGAGCGTAGACGTTGTTGGCCAACGAGAAGATGAAGCCGGCGACATACCACGGCTCGTTGAGCAGGAAGATCACCGGGAGCGCTGCGTTCGGCAGCGGGATCAGGAACAGCTCGATCGGGTGGAATCGCTGGCCGGCGAGCGGCGTCACGTCACGGCTGCCGTGATGGATCAGGTGGATCTTCCGGTAGGCCCACTTGTTGCTGTGGAGCCAGCGGTGGAGCCAGTAGAACCAGGTGTCGTTGACGACCAGCATGACGAACAGCCCGACCGCCCCGACGTACCACGGGCTTGCCGACAGGTCGATTAGCGGCGACAGGCTCTCGGTCCACAACAGGGACAGGCCGAGCATGGTCGCCCCGACCATGGCCACGAACGACCACAGCACCTCGTCCAGCCATTGCCGCGGTCCGGCCCGGCGGACCGCCTGGATCTTTCGGCGACGGAGGAACGGACCGATCAGCAGCCACAGCACCACGAATGCGCTGCCGAAGACGACGAGATACTCGACGCCCTCCTCGATCAGTTCCTCGAAGATCTCATCCTGAATGAACTCGTACATGGGTCCATTGGACGGCATCGGGGCTCGCCCCGCATCAGCCCTGGAGCTGAACGTCTGGAGTCAGCGGCTCACCAGTGTCGGAGGTCGACCGGCCACCGATCGACGATCCGGTCGCCGCTGATCAGCCAGAGGTCCCGGTGCTTGGCCACCGTGGGGTCGACGTGGGCCGGATGGAGCCGGACCCGGTCGCCGACCGCAAGCCGGTGCGACTCGGCCGGTGCCAGGGTCACGTGCTCGTCCGAGCAGAACAGCACCTTGCCACCGTCCTGGTCGGCCCAGGTCGGGTCGCCATGGTCCATGCCCTGGGCCTTGAGCCCGGCATCGGCGACCACCCAACCCTTCGGGTTGACCGAGATCACGGTGGCCACGATGGCCAGGGCTTGGCGGAACGGGAGGCCGAGCCCGCCGTAATGGGTGTCCATCAGGGTGTAGCTCCCGGCCTGGATCTCGGTGCACCAGGTGTTGCAGTCGTAGGTGCCGGTGCCACCGCCGGAGACGATGTCGCCGCCGATCCGGTCATGGGCCGCCAGGAGGATGGCCATGGCCGCTTCGACCTTCGCCGCCTGTTTCGCCCGATCGGTCACCATCATCAGGTGACCCTCGTAGCCCATGACCCCCCGGACCGACAGGCCGGCGGCCCGGGCCCGGTCGGCCAGCCGGGCGCCGGTCTCGATGTCGCAGCCGCAGCGAGGCAGGCCGACGTCGATGTCGATCAGCACCGACCGGATCCCAGCGGCGATGGCGGCGTCGAGAATGGCGTCGGAGTCCACGGCGACGGTGACGTCCGCGTCCAGGGCGCCGAGCCGGGCCAGGTCGAGCGACTCGTTTGCCAGGAGGAGATCCTCGTCGAGCCCGGCAGCCACCAGCCCCTCGATCTCCCGCGGGGTGGCGGCGCAGAAGGCCGGGTGCCCGGCATCGGCCAACCGTCTGGCAAGCGCCGTCGACTTGAACGCCTTCACGTGGGGCCGCAGCGACCGGCCGGGCCGGGCGGCGGACATGGTCGCAACGTTGTGGTCGAAGGCGTCGGCGTCGACGATCAGCGCCGGGGTCGGCAGGTCGTCGACCGTCACCGGGTCTGGTCGATGCATGGCCCAAACCTACTCCGGGCCCCGCCTCCCGGCGACGGGGGCCCGAGCAGGGGAGTGCACCGGGTCAGCGCGCTCCGATGGTGCCGTCCCTTCGTTGGTCTGCGCCGCCGACGAAGAACTTGCCGTCGACCAGGATCATCGACAAGCCGCTGGTCATCGATCGGACGTTGACCGGATGGCCCCGGGCCTCCAATGCCGCCTGCAGTGCCGCCGTGTCGTAGTCCAGGGTTACGCCGGGGATCGGGGTCTCCAGCTCGGTGGTGCCGTTCCGATTCCCGAAGTGGGGCACGTCGATCGCCTGCTGCGGGGTCAGGCCGAGGTCGATGACGTTGATGATGCTCTGGGCGGTGTAGCCGATGATCCGGGAACCGCCGGGCGAACCGGTGACCAGCTCGACGTCACCGTTCCCATCGAACACGATCGTTGGGGACATCGAGCTGCGAGGCCGCTTGTTCGGCTGGACCCGGTTGGCGATCGGGGTCCCGTCATCGGTGGTCGGTGAGAACGAGAAGTCGGTCAACTGGTTGTTGAGCAGGAACCCCTCGACCATCACCCCGTTGCCGAACGAGCTCTCGATCGTGGTCGTCATCGACAGGGCGTTTCCGTGCCGGTCGATGATCGAGATGTGGGACGTGCCTGACTCGTTGTCATCGGTGTCCGGGGCCGCCGGATCGAAGTCGCCAGGCGGCGTGCCGGGCTCTGCGGTGCCGAGATCGGTGTCGGTGATCAGGGCCGACCGCGTCGCCAGGTAGTCCTTGTCGAGCAGCCCGTCCACCGGGACGGTGACGAAGTCGCTGTCGGCCACGTAGAGGTTGCGGTCGGCGAAGGCCAGGCGGCCGGCCTGGGCGAAGCGGTGGACGAGCTCCTCGCCCAGCGGATCCGATCCGAGGTCGAACGGCTCCAGGATGCCCAGGATCTGGCCGACGGCGATGCCGCCGGAGGACGGCGGGCCCATGCCGCACACCTCGTGACCCCGGTAGTCGATACACACCGGCGGCCGTTCGACGACGGTGTAGTTCCTCAGGTCGTCCAGGGTCATGTCGCCGGGGATGGCCGGATCGTTCTGGACCGCATCGACGATGCTCCGGGCGATGCCCCGCTCGTAGAACTGGGCCGCGCCGCCGCGGCCGTACCGGATCAGCGTCTGGGCGTAGGCCCGGTTGGTGACGATCGTGCCGGCGGGCTTGGCGGTGCAGTCCGGGTTGGCGAAGTACTCGAAGGCGACCGGGTCACGGAAGAAGATCCGGTTGTCGCAGGACGGGTTGAAGCTGAGGAAGGTCGCAACCTGGCTTGCGGTCCGCTCGGTCAGGGGGAAGCCCTCTCGGGCCGCACGCTGGGCGTCCCAGAACAGGCTGGAGAACTCCTGGGAGCCGTACCGGTCGTGCATCTCCTCGAGCAGCATCGGGATGCCGGGAACGCCAACGCTGAGTCCGCTCTGCCAGGCGCCGAAGAACCCGAGTCCCTCGAATCGGTCCTCGGTCGCTGCCGCCGGCGCCTTCTCCCTGGCGTCGAACGTCGTGGTCGTGCCGGTCCGGGCGTCGTAGTAGACGACGAAGGCACCGCCGCCCATGCCGCTCGACTGCGGTTCGACCAGGCCGAGCATCGCCTGGGCCGCGATCATGGCGTCGACTGCGTTCCCGCCCCGACGAAGCACCTTGATGGCGGCAAGCGTCGCATCCGGGTTTGCGGTGACCACCATCTCCCGCCTGGCGGTGTCTGTGTCCCGGAGCGGCGCACCGGGCACGGTGGTGGCCGCAGCCGGAGCAGCGATGGTTGCCACCAGCAGGATGGCGAGGATCAGGGCGATTCGGCGCATTCTCTTCCCTCCGTCGACGATGTCGGGAGCGTAGTCCCAGCGTGGGAACCGGCGCCCGGGGTGTGGGCACATCTGCCCTCTGGGGCCCAGGTCGTCGTACGGGCTCCTTGCCCTGAGTCCGAGGGCCCATTTTTTGGCGGCTGGTCGGCAGCGACCGCCGGTTGACCTCATACCAGGTCCGGTCGCGGCCGATGTACGGACAAGGCGGGACGACCCGCTGCAACCATCGGTAACGAATCGCAGGAAGTCAGATCTCAACCATGTCAGCACTCTTCACCAGGATCCCGTTCAAAGCGGCACTCGGCGTCCTGGTCTTGATTCCGTTGGCCGCCATGACCTTCTTCGCCGCCGGGTCCGCACTCGATCAGCGGGCGACGGCGGCCGAGTCCGAACAGCTGGAGGTCCTGGCCGACCTCAGTGTCCTGGTCGGCAATCTCCTGCACGAGACCCAGAAGGAGCGGGGGGCGACGGCCCTCTATGTCAGCTCCGGCGGCGAGCGGTTCGTTGACGAGCTCCCGGCCCAGCACGACGCGACCGACGGGCCCCGGGCCGCACTGGTGACCTTCATCGAGGCCAACCGGGCCGACCTGCCGACCGCAGTGGTCGACGCCGCAGCGCCGGCCCTTGACAACCTGGAGGTGTTGGAGACCCGCCGGGCCACGGCGCTGGCCCTGGAGGCGCCGACCGGCGAGCTGATCGCCTGGTACACAGGTATGAACAGCTCGCTGCTGGACGCCGTCGCCGCAACCGCCACCTCGACCAGTGACGCCCAGCTGCGCAACGACGTCCTGGCCTACGTCACGTTCCTCAACGCCAAGGAGCGGACCGGCATCGAACGGGCCCAGCTGTCCTCGGTGTTCGCAAACGACGGGTTCGCTCCCGGGCAGTTCGCAACGGTCGTGTCACTGATCGCCACCCAGAACGCCTATCTCGCCCTGCTCGAGGACATCGCCAATCCCGAGGTCCTCGCGTTCTATGAGACCCGGCAGGCCGACCCGATCGTCGCCGAGGTGGCGCGGCTCGAGGCGATCGCGCTGGAGACCGACACCACCGCCGAGGGCTTCGACGGCTTCGGGGTTGAGCCGGAGGTCTGGTTCGAGACGATCACCCAGCGGATCAATCTGCTCAAGGCGATCGAGGACTTCCAGGCCGACGGCGTCATCGTCGGGGCCCAGGATCTGGCCTCCTCCGCCTCCGCCGCCGCGGTCCGAGCGATGGTTCTCGCTGTCGCCGGCGTGGTCGCCACCGTCGTCGTGGCCGCACTGGTGATCCGGGGGATCATCGCCCGCCTTCGCGAAGTGGCGGATCGGGCCGAGGAGATCGCAGCCGGGCACCTGGAGGTCGAGCCGGTCCAGGTCGGGGTCCGGGACGAGATCGGCACCCTGGCCGAGACCTTCAATCGCATGACCGCCATGCTCGCCTCCGTCGGGGCCCAGGCCGAGGCCATCGCGGCCCACAAGATCTCGAGCACCGACCTCGAAGACCAGATCCCGGGGGAGCTCGGCGATGCCTTCAAGGCGATGACCACCTCGCTGCGGGACATGGTCAAGGAGTTGACCGAGTCCTCGAGTCAGCTGGCCGGTGCGGCCGAGGAGCTGAATCAGGCATCCGGCACGATGGGCTCGGCTGCGGCCCGGACCTCAGACGAGGCCAACAGCGCCTCGGCGACCGGCGAGGCCGTGTCGAGCAACGTCGACCACGTGGCCGCCGCCATCGAGGAGATGGAGAAGTCCATCCGGGAGGTCGCAACCAACGCCAACGAGGCGTCGAACGTGGCCTCCGAGGCGGTCGAGGTCGCCCACACCACCTCCGACTCGATCTCCAAGCTCGGTGAGTCGAGTGAGGAGATCGGCAATGTGATCAAGGTGATCAATTCGATTGCCGAGCAGACCAACCTGTTGGCGTTGAATGCCACGATCGAGGCCGCTCGGGCCGGTGAGGCCGGTAAGGGCTTTGCGGTGGTTGCCAACGAGGTGAAGGAGCTGGCGAACCAGACCGCACAGGCGACCGAGGAGATCAGCAGCCGAATCGAGGCGATCCAGACCGACACCGCCGGCGCGGTGGAGGCCAACCTCAAGATCGGCGAGACGATCGACCGGATCAACGAGATCTCGGCGTCGATTGCCGAAGCGGTGAAGGAGCAGTCGATCACCAGCGCCGGGATCGGCGATTCGGTCGCCTCGGCGGCCCACGGCACCCAGCAGATCGCCCGGTCGGTTGCCGACGTTGCCGCCGCCGCCGATCAGACGAGGGACTCGACCGAGGAGACCCGCCACTCGGCGGCCGAGGTCGCGGCCATGGCGACCGAGCTCCGGGAGCTGGCCGGCACCTACACCTGAGTCGGCGAGGAGGCCGGACGGAACCGCGACCGGTTCAGCGGGCGGGCCCGGCCGCGGTGCCCGCCGGCTCGGTCCGCTGGCCGACGACCGCATCCAGGAGTCGTCGCTCCAGCTCCTCGATCCGGCCGTCCCGTGCCAGCCGGAGGCCATGGTCATCCAGGACCTCGGCCCACCCCGGCACCTCGGTCGGCAGGCCGGCCTGACGTACGATCGTCCGGACCCGGGCCGCCGCCTCGACGACGGCGAGCGTCTCGTCATCGAGGAGCGGCGTGAGTCGTCTGCGGAGCCAACCGGTGGCGGCCGGGCTGACCCCGCCCGAACCAATCGACACGGTGATCGGTCCTCTTCGGGTCACCGCAGGGAGGATGACCGAGCAGTGTTCTGGGTCGTCGGCGGCGTTGCACCAGATCCTCCGGGCTTCGGCCGCGGCATGGACCGCACCGTCGACCTCGGGGATACCGGTGGCGGCGACCGCCAGCCACATCCCGTCGAGGTCTGACGGGCGGAAGCAACGGTGGTGACGCCCGACCACGGGGAGCCGGTCCATCGCCGGTCCATGGTCGGGGGCCACCACGGTCACCCGGGCGCCCTGAGCGACGTAGGCCTCGGCCTTGCGGGCCGCGATCCGTCCCGCCCCGACGACGAGGATGTCCCGACCCTCGACCCGGAGGCCGACCGGGACGACCGGAATCGGTGGTGGGTGGCCGGTCACGACGGGACCTCCGAGCGACGGGTCCTTGCGAAGGTCGGGAGGCCGACGGCCAGCGTTGCGGTCCCGACCCGGTTGGCCCAGTCGCCGAACGCCTCGTCGGCCAGGCGCCCGGCCCGGAACCGCTCCAGGAGCGGGCACAGCACGTCTGACAGCTTGGCGAAGGGCACCGACTCGATCAGCGGGCTGGCCAGCCGGGTGCCGGCCGGATCGCCGCCGACGAACACGTCGTAGGCGGTCTTGGTCCGCCCAACGATCCCGAGCTCGGCCACGTAGGGCCTGGCACACCCGTTCGGGCAGCCGGTCAGCCTGGTCTCGATCGCCACCTCCTGGAGGCCGCGCTCGGCCAGGATGCGATCGAGCAGGTCGGTCAGCTCGGGGAGGACCCGCTCCGCCTCGCCGAGGGCCTGTCCGCAGGTCGGAAGGGCAGGGCACGCCATCGAGGACCGCACGGACAGCGACAGCTGTTCGGCCCGCGGGACGTGGTGGCGATCGAGAATCGCCTCGACCGTCCGGCGGTCGGTGGTGGCGATCCCGCAGAGCAGCAGGTCCTGGTGGGGGGTCAGGCGGACCTCGGCCCCGACGGTGTCGACCACCTCCCGGATCGCCCGTCGTCTGGCGGGAAGACCATGGTCGGCCAGCCGCCCGGACGGGACAGGCACCCCCAGGAACCAACGGTCGTCGTGCTGCCGGTGCCAGCCCAGGTGGTCCCGGGCCCGACCCCACGCCGGCAGCGGGACCGGGTCGGCGAGTCGGTGGCCGAGGCGGCGCTCGACCTCCTCCCGCAGCCAGCCGATGCCCCGGTCCTCGATCAGGTACTTGAGCCGGGCGTGGCTGCGGTCGGTCCGGTTCCCGTGGTCCCGGAACGCGGTGACGATCGCCTCGACCACGGTGGGGACCGCGTCGTCCGGGATCCAGGCCAACGGCTCGCCGAGCCGGGGGAAGGTCGTCTCGTCGGTGTGGCTCCGGCCCAGCCCGCCGCCGGCGAGCACCACGGCACCCGGTGCGCCGCCCGGACCGGGAACGAGGACCAGCCCGACGTCCTGGCTGTAGACATCGATCGAGTTGTCGCCGGGCCATGCCACCCCGATCTTGAACTTGCGGGGCAGGTAGGTCGGACCGTAGATCGGTTCGGGATCGGTGGAGGACTGTCCAGGCTGGGGGAGGGGCCCGGCGGAGACGGCCCGCTCGCCGTCGACCCACAACTCCCAGTAGGCGCTCGACCGGGGCCGAAAGTGGGTGGCCAGGCCGTTCGCCACCCGCTCCAGCCGCGCCAGGTCCCGGCCCCTGACCGGGGCCGAGGTGACCATGATGTTGCGGACGACGTCGCCGCAGGCCGCATAGGTCGAGACGAGGCCCCGGTTGAGCT
Organism: Actinomycetota bacterium; assembly: GCA_039029715.1. Taxonomy (GTDB): domain Bacteria; phylum Actinomycetota; class Acidimicrobiia; order Acidimicrobiales; family SZUA-35; genus JAHELU01. The sequence goes on from JBCCFN010000121.1 coordinate 9,873, forward strand.
CGGCGATCAGGGGTCGCAGGTCACCCTTGTGGACGAAGTGGTACTGGACCCCCTGCCTGGTCGTGAGGCGGAGCGATCCGTCACCGACCCGGTCGGCGAGGGCGTCGATGGCCAGCCACTGGGCCGGATCGAGGACCCCGCCGGGAACCGAGCAGCGCACCATGCAGTGATGGGCCAGCGGCTCCCCAGCCCGGGTCAGCTCCCGTCTACGGTCGCGGTCGTCCTGCTGATAGATGCCGTGGAACTTGAGGAGCTGGCCCGCCTCGGCCGAGAACGCCGGCGTCGCACTGGCCAGCTCCTCGGCCAACGGCCCCCGGAGCAGGTCGCTCGCCTCTTTGATGGTCTCGACCGATGTCGCCATTGGCACGTCCTCCGCGGTGATCTGGACCGGGTTCCAATTCCCGATCCATCTGGTCGGTAATTGCCACGGTAGGTCAGATGCAGATCAAAAGACGACTAATTTGATCGGGAATATCGGAAATATCCCCGCTGGCGGTGCCTGGAGGCGAAGAGGGTTGCGGTCGGCGGGTCCCGTTCAGGGGAGGATCACGGCCTGGGCCGCGACCCGAATGCCCTCCTCCGGATCGAAGACGATCGTCGGCGGTCCGTGGAGCTGATAGCCGTCGGCCAGCGCGGCCGAGACCCGCTCGCAGAACGCAGTGGTGTCCTCGCCGGTCAACAGTCGGTAGCGGAGGCGGCCATCGATCTCCGGTCCGTCGGCGGGGCTGGCATCGGTCATCGGGGCTCCTCGGTACGTCGTCGATTCGGCCGTGAGTGTAGTTCCGTTATTCCCGACTGATATGGTCGGGTTTGCCCGTCCGGAGCTGCGCCGCAAGGAGGCACACCATGGTGTCCGAACTGACCCTCGATCAGGCCTGGACCGCCCTGGAGACCGACCCGGACGCCGTCCTGATCGACGTCCGGACCGTTGCCGAGTGGAACTTCGTTGGCCTGCCGAACCTCGGCTCGCTCGGCAAAGCGGTCAGGACCGTCGAATGGGTCCGCTTTCCGGACGGTGCGCCGAATCCGCAGTTCGTTGCGCAGGCGACGGAGGGGCTGACCCCGACCACCACCGTCCTGTTGCTGTGTCGCTCCGGGGCCCGGTCCCGGGCCGCCGCCCAGGCTCTGGCTGCGGCCGGGTTCCCAGACGTCCACAACGTCACCGCCGGGTTCGAGGGCGATCTCGACCCCGAAGGTCATCGCCACGGCGGGTGGAAGGACGCCCTGCCATGGATCCAGAGCTAATCGCAACCGGACCGCTCGACGAGTCGACGATCCTCGTCCGCGGCGGCCTGGCCCGCTCCCCATTCGACGAGACGGCCGAGGCCATCTACCCGACCTCGGGCTACGTCTACGGCTCGGCGGCCGAGGCCGAGGCGGCCTTCGCCGGTGAGCACGACCGCTACATCTACTCCCGCTACGGCAACCCGACCGTCACGGTGTTCGAGGAGCGGCTCCGCCTGCTGGAGGGGGCCGAGGCCTGCATGGCCACCGCCAGCGGGATGGCGGCGGTCTTCGCCTCGCTGGTCAGCCTGGTGTCGGCCGGCGATCGGGTCGTCGCCTCCCGGGCCCTGTTCGGCTCGTGCCACGTGATCATCGACGAGATCCTGCCCCGGCTCGGGGTGTCGACCGAGGTGGTCGACGGCACCGACCTGGCGGCCTGGGACCGGGCGCTGGCCGACGGGGCCGCCGCCGTGTTCCTCGAGACCCCGTCCAACCCCGGCCTCGACGTGATCGACGTGCCGGCGGTCGCGGAGCGGGCCCATGCCGCCGGGGCACTGGTCGTCGTCGACAACGTGTTCGCCAGTCCGGTCCTGCAGCGGCCGCTGACCCTCGGGGCCGACGTCGTCGTCTACTCCGCGACCAAGCACATCGACGGCCAGGGCCGCACCCTTGGCGGGGCGGTGCTGTCGACCCGGTCCTATGTCGACGACGTGTTGATGCCGTTCTGCCGCCACACCGGCCCGAGCCTCAGCCCGTTCAACGCCTGGGTCCTGGTCAAGGGCCTGGAGACGATCCAGCTCCGGGTCGAGGCCTCGTCCCGCAGCGCCGCCACCCTGGCCGAGCGGCTGGAGGCCGACCGACGGGTTCGGACCGTCCGCTATCCGAGCCTGGCCTCGCACCCCCAGCACGACCTGGCCCGCCGACAAATGTGTGGCGGTGGGACCATCCTGACCGTGGACCTCGGGACGAAGGATGCGGCGTTCGGCTTCCTCGACCGGCTCGCCCTGTTCGACATCTCAAACAATGTCGGTGACTCGAAGAGCCTCGTGACCCACCCGGCGACCACCACCCATCGGCGGCTCTCGCCAGAGGCCAGGGCTGCGGTCGGGATCGGCGACGGGCTGGTTCGGCTGTCGATCGGGTTGGAGGGCGTCGAGGACCTCCATCGGGATCTCGATCGGGCGCTCGGCTAGCGCCTCCGGGGGGTCACTCCAGCGTCGCGTAGTTGGTCGATCGATCGTCGGCAGTGACGCCTCGGACCTCGGCCAGCGCAGCGGCCAGGTCCACCAGGTAGCCGTCGATCACCCCGGTGTTCGAGTTCGACACCGTCGAGTGGAGCGAGTCCGGTGGTGTCTGACGGTCGTGGAACCATCCTCGACGCTCCAGTGCGTCTGCCAGGGCGAACACGTCGATCGGATCCGGATCTCCTGGGTCGGCGGCCATCGCCACCAGGTGGTATGCCCCGTCGCCGAGGACGGTCAGCCCATCCAACCCGGCAACCCCGGCCCGCATCCGATCGGCGTTCTGGAGCGAGACCCGGGTCAGGTCGACGTAGCCCTCGACCCCCAGGTGCTGCATGACCGCCCAGGCGCAGGCCATCGGCAGGCCGGATCGGGTGCCCTGGAGGTTGGGCGAGGCGTAGAACCCGCCGAGCCAGTCGTCGAAGACGAAGGTCTGATATCGCCGAAGCTCCTTGGTCCGGTGGAGGATGACCGAGACCCCCTTCGGGGCGTATCCCAGCTTGTGCACGTCCGCCGAGATCGAGGTGACCCCGTCGACCCGAAAGTCCCACGGTGGCACCTCCCGCCCGAGCCGCTCGGCGAAGGGGAGGACGAAGCCGCCCATGCAGGCGTCGACGTGGCAGTTGGCCCCGACCGAGGCGGCGAGGGCTGCGATGGCGGGGATGTCGTCGACCACGCCCTGCGGGTACTGGGGGGCCGAGCCGACGACCAGGACCGTCCGTTCGTTGACGAACTCGGCCATGGCGTCGACGTCAGCGGTCCAGTCATCCCGGACCGGGACGGCGTGGATGGTGAGACCGAACAGGTGGGCCGCCTTGTGGAACGCGGCGTGGGTGCTGGTGGAGACGACCAACTCCGGTTCGGTGATCCCCCGCTCGATCCGCCCTCGCTCCCGGGCCGCCTTGACGGCGCACAGGATCGACTCGGTTCCGCCGCTGGTCAGGAACCCGGACGTGGTGTCCGGTCCGTGCAGCAGCGAGGCGGTCCACCCGACGACCTCGGACTGGATCTCGCCGAGCGACGGGAACGCCTTGGTGTTGAGGGCGTTCTCGTGGAGGTAGAGGGCGGCCGCCCGCTCCGCCACCTCGTGGACACCAGGACCGCCGTCGTAGATCATGCCGAACGCTCGGCCGTCTTCCCAGCGGACGTCATTTCGGCGTTTCGCGGTCAGGTCGGCGAGCACGTCGTCCACCGGTCGGCCGTGCTCGGGTAGCGCTCGATCGGTCATGACCAGATGCTACGACAGGGCCCGATCGTCGAGCCAGACACCGTGGGACGCCGGCGCGGCTACCAGAGGTTGCGCCGGAACAGCGAGTGGACCCGCTCCCAGTGCAACTCGGACGCGACCCGGTCGTAGTTGGTGCCACCGGGCGGGGCGTAGCCGTGGACCGCCTCGGTCAGGAAGTCCAGGGTGTAGGTCACCCCGGCCGCCTGGAGCGCCGCTTCGAACTGGGGGACGTGGTCCGGTGGGGCGGTTCCGTCGTTGTCGGCCCAGCCCAGGTAGACCTCGGCTGCCACGCTGTCGAGGCCGAGATGGGGGGAGTCGTCGGTGTCCCGGATCATCCATGCCCCGTGGATCGAGGCCACCGCGGCGATTCGCTCCGGCATGGCCCTGGCGGCCGAGATCACCAGCCCGCCGCTCATGCAGAAGCCGACGGCGCCGACCTTGCCGTCCCCGGCGGCCGGGTCGGCATCTGCCTCGGCCAACAGTGCGCCGACGTCACCAAGGATGTTGGTCGGGTTGAGCTGGCCCATGAGCTCACGACGCTCGTGCATTTCCTCATCGGTTGCGGTGAAGTCCCGAAACGGACCGCCCCTATAGAAGAGGTACGGCAACATCACGTAGTACCCGGCCGACGCCAGCCGGTTCGCCATCTCGTGCAGCGCTGGGCGGATGCTCGGTGCGTCCATGAGGTAGAGCACCACCGGGAACGGTCCGTCGTGTTCCGGGTGGTAGACCCAGGTCGGCATCTCCCCTTCCGGGGTGGTGATGGTGCGCTGGGACTCGATCACGTTGGCCTCCTCGACCGGCTACCGGTGCGGTGCGCCCGGAAGCGTAGGCCCGGTCCAGTGCGCTGTCGAGGCCGGCCCGGCCCGATCAGATCCAGCGTCTGACCGACGCCCGGTACCGCTCGTAGGTCTCGCCGAACCGCTCGGTCATCATCCGCTCCTCGGGGATGATCTGGAACTGGCGGAGGACACCGAACAGCAGTGCGCTCCCGACCACGGTGCCGACCACGGAACCCAAGCGGATCCCCCAGCCGGCACAGACCAGCACCAGGCCGAGGTACATCGGGTTGCGGGTGAAGCGGTAGATCCCCTCGGTCACCAGGATGGAGGCGTTCTCGATCCGGTGGGGGTCGACCGTGGTCCCGACCCGGCTGAAGGTCACGATCCCGGCAACCCCGAGTCCGATGCCGACGCC
>JBCCFN010000122.1:0-14696 GCA_039029715.1 Actinomycetota bacterium
CTCGAGGAGACGATCGGGGCCAACCTGGCCCGGGCCGTTGCCGCCAACCCCGACCGGGAGGCGCTGGTCGTCGATCACCAGGGCATCCGGTGGACCTATGCCGAGCTGGCGACCGAGGTCGATCGGGTGGCCCGGGCCCTCCTCGCCGCCGGCTTCGCCAAGGGGGACCGGATCGGGATCTGGGCCCCCAACTGCGCCGAATGGGTGCTGGTCCAGTTCGCAACCGCCCAGCTCGGGGTGATCCTGGTCAACATCAACCCGGCATACCGGACCCACGAGGTCCAGTACGCCCTGCAGCAGTCCGGGTGTCGGGGCCTCATCGCCGCCGAGCGGTTCAAGACCAGCGACTACGTGGCCATGGTGGACGAGGTCCGAAGCGACCTGCCGGAGCTGGAACAGATCTACTTCATCGGGACCGACGGCTGGCACGGCCTCCTGGCCCGGGCCGACGAGACGACGACCGAGGCGGTGGCTGCGGTGTCCGTCGGGCTCGATCGGAACGACCCGATCAACATCCAGTACACCTCGGGCACCACCGGCTACCCGAAGGGGGCGACGCTCAGCCATCGCAACATCCTCAACAACGCCTTCTTCGTCGGCGAGGGCTGCGGCTACACCGAGGAGGACCGGGTCTGTGTACCGGTGCCGTTCTACCATTGCTTCGGGATGGTGATGGGAACGCTCGGCTGCACCACCCACGGGGCTACGATCGTGGTCCCGGCCGACGCCTTCGATCCCGAGGCAACCCTCCGGGTCACCGCCGATGAGCACTGCACCAGCCTGTACGGCGTGCCGACCATGTTCATCGCCATGTTGGCTCTGGCCGACTTCGAGTCCTATGACCTCTCGGCGCTGCGGACCGGGATCATGGCCGGGTCGCCGTGTCCGGTCGAGATCATGAAGCAGTGCGTCGAGCGGATGAACATGGACGAGGTCACCATCTGTTACGGCATGACCGAGACCTCCCCGGTGTCGACCCAGACCGCGGGCGACGACCCGATCGACAAGCGGGTCGGCTCGGTTGGCCGGGTCCACCCCCACGTCGAGATCAAGATCGTCGATCCCGAGACCGGCGACACCGTACCCCGGGGCGCGCCGGGCGAGTTCTGCACCAGGGGCTACTCGGTCATGATCGGCTACTGGAACGATCAGGGCCGGACCGATGAGGCGATCGACGCGGACGGCTGGATGCACACCGGCGACCTGGCGGAGATGGACGTCGACGGGTACGTCAACATCGTGGGCCGGATCAAGGACATGATCATCCGAGGCGGCGAGAACGTGTACCCCCGGGAGATCGAGGAGTTCCTCTACGGTCACCCGGCCATCCAGGACGTCCAGGTCGTCGGCGTACCGGATCTGAAGTACGGCGAGGAGATCATGGCCTGGATCCAGACCGAGGAGGGAACCGAGCTGTCCCCGGACGAGGTCCGGGAATACTGCCGAGGCAAGATCGCCCACTACAAGATTCCCCGCTACGTGGCGGTGGCCGAGGAGTTCCCAATGACGGTGACCGGCAAGATCCAGAAGTTCAAGCTCCGGGACGACGCCATCGAGCTGTTCGACCTCGGCGAGGCGGCAGGGGTGGAGACGGCATGAAGGTCGAAGTCTGGTCGGACGTGGTGTGCCCCTGGTGCTACATCGGCAAGCGGCGGTTCGAGGCGGCGCTGGCCCAGTATCGAGAACAGGCCGGTGATGACGCCGAAGAGGTCGAGATCATCTTCCGGCCGTTCATGCTCGACCCGAGTGCCCCGCCGGACGGGCGACCGGTCCAGGAGGTCTACGAGAAGAAGTTCGGTGGCCCGGAGGCGGCGAAGCAGATCCTGGACCGGGTGACCTCCGAGGCCGCGGGGGAGGGGCTGACCTTCCGGATGGACATCGCGCTGCGGGCCAACACCCTGGACGCCCACCGGCTGCTCGTCCTGTCCGAGGGGACCGGACATCAGGCGGTGCTGAAGGAGCGGCTGATGCAGGCCTACTTCACCGAGGGAACCGATATCGGCGACCGGGACACCCTGGTGGCACTCGGGGTCGAGGTCGGCATGGACGAGGAAATGGCCCGGGCCTGGCTGGCCGGCGACGGCGGCCGGGTCGAGGTCGCCGAGAGCTTGACCTTCGCTGCGGACAACGGCCTGACCGGTGTGCCGACCTACGTCTTCGATCGACGGATCGCCCTGCCCGGTGCCCAGCCGGCCGAGACCTTCGTCCGGGTCCTTGAGCGGGTGGCGGCGACGGACGGGCCGGTCCAACTCGACTGAGCCGACCGGGCCAGGCGTGCGCACCGTCGCCCCCGGTAACCTGAGCGGAGCCGAGAAGGAGATGCAGCGCCGGTGACCCTTGGCGACCAACGAGACGAGCACCGGCGGACCGAGCTGGTCCATCTTCGCCACGGCGAGACCAGCGTGGTCCTGGCCACCGTCGATGGTCATACCCCGGCGGTCCGCTACTGGGGTCGGGCGCTCGGCGATGACGACGTCGCAGACGTCGAGGCGGCTACCGAGCGCCCGCTGCCTCGGGCCATCCTGGACGTCGAACCGACGATCGGGATCGTCAACGAGCTCGGCGAGGGCATGGCCGGCAGCCCCGGCATCGCCGGTCATCGACCCGGGGGCGATGCCTACGGGCCGGCATTCGCCGATGCGGTCTTCGAGCGGCCGGCCGGAGGTCCGGGCCGCTCGGTCACGTGCCGCCTGACCGACCGGCGGGCCCAGCTCTCCCTGACCATCTCCCTCACCCTCGGCCTCGATGACTTACCGTCCCCGGTCGGGGCCGAGGTGCTCCGGGTCGATGTGTCGTTGACGAACGACGGGTCGACGCCCTACGTGGTCGAGCGGCTCACTGCCGGGGTGGAGCTGCCGGCCCGGGCCGACGAGCTGTTGACCTTCAGCGGCCGCTGGACCCTGGAGCTCCAGCCCCAGCGGCACCGGTGGCAGCCGGGGGCCTGGGTCTCGGAGAACTGGCGGGGCCGGACCTCACACGACCGGCCACCGGCTCTGTTCGCCGGGTCGGCTGGCTTCGACGAGACCTCCGGCGAGGTGTGGGGGATGCAGCTCGGGTGGAGCGGCAACAGCCGCCTGGCGGCCGAGCGGTTGTCCGACGGCCGCCGCCTGCTGCAGGTCGGCGAGCTCCTGTATCCCGGCGAGGTGATCCTGGAGCCGGGTCGGACCCATACCGCGCCGACCGTCTACGGGGCCTACGGAGCTTCCGGGCTGGCCGAGGTGTCCCAGGCGTTCCACGAGCTCGTCCGGTCCCGGTCCCATCACCCCGGCCCCGATCGCCCTCGGCCCGTGATCCTCAACACCTGGGAGGCCGTCTACTTCGATCACGACGTCGACACCCTGCGGCAGCTGGCAACCGTCGCCGCCGACGTCGGGGTCGAGCGGTTCGTCGTCGATGACGGGTGGTTCGTCGGTCGCCACGACGACACCGCCGCCCTCGGGGACTGGATCGTCGACCCGGCCAAGTACCCGGACGGGCTTGGCCCGCTGATCGCCCACGTCAACGACCTGGGCATGGAGTTCGGTCTCTGGTTCGAGCCGGAGATGATCAACCCGGACTCCGAGCTCTACCGGGCCCATCCGGAGTGGGCCCTCCACGATGAGCGCTACCCGCTCCGGACCGGTCGGAACCAGCTGGTGCTCGACCTGGTCAATCCGGATGCCTGGAAACACATCTGCGATCGGCTCAACCGGCTGCTGAGCGATCATTCGATCGCCTACATCAAGTGGGACATGAACCGGGATCTGGCCCGGCCGACGCTCGAGCCGAGCGGTGCCGCCGGCGCCCGGGCCCAGACCCTGGCGTTCTATGCCCTGGTCGACGAGCTGCGGCGGCTCCATCCCGGGGTGGAGATCGAGAGCTGCGCCTCGGGCGGAGCCGGGGCAGACGTCGAGGTCCTGGCCCGGACTGAGCGGATCTGGGTCTCCGACTCCAACGATGCCCTCGACCGCCAGGCCATACAGCGGGGCTTCTCGCTGCTGTTCCCTCCGGAGGTCATGGGATCCCATGTCGGGCCGCCGACCTCCCACACCACCGGCCGCCAGCACGACCTGGCGTTCCGGGGGGCCACCGCCCTGCTCGGACACTTCGGTATCGAGTGGAACCTGCTGCGGACCGATGCGGCGGAGCGGGCGGATCTGGCCATGCTGGTGTCCCTGCACAAACGGCATCGAGCGCTTCTGCACAGCGGCCGATTCCGCCGCTTGGACGGGGACCCGGGGGCCAATACCACCGGGGTGGTGGCCACCGACCGTTCGGAGGCGCTGTTCGTCCACGCCAGGATCGCCAGCTCGCTGGATGCGGTCCACCAGCCGATCCGGTTCGTCGGTCTGGACCCCGACCGTCGATATCGGGTCCACTGTCCGGCCATCCCCGGCCGGTCCCGGGATCGGGGGATGGCCCCACCGCAGTGGTTCGCCGCCGCAGCCGACGAAGAAACCGCCCTGACCTTCAGCGGTCGGGTTCTGGCCGAGGCCGGGCTGATCCCGCCGGTGCTCGACCCCGAGTCGGCCATCGTGATCCACCTGCTGGCTGTGTAGTGTCACCGGTGCCGTCCCGGGGCCGCTAGGTTCTGGTCGTGGCAGCGCACGAGGACCCCGCAGACCCCCGCCCGGCGCCCCTGTGGCGGCCGTCCGATGCTCGCCGGCGGGCAAGCCAGATCGACCGGTTCCGGGTCGCAAACGTGCCGGAGGCGACCGACACCGACGGGCTGTGGCGGTGGTCGGTCGACGCCCCCGGTCCGTTCTGGCGGGCCCTGTGGTCCTGGTCTGGGATCGTCGGCGATCCCGGCGGACGAGACGTCGAGGATGGCGCTGCCTTCCAGGACACCCGGTTCCTCCCGGACGCCACGCTCAACCTGGCCGAGAACCTGCTGACCGAGCGGCCGGGCGCGGCCGATCCGGCCATCGTAGCGGTCACCGAGGGCACCGATCCCGGTGATGCGGTCGAGGTCACCTGGGACGAGCTCCGGCGCCAGGTGGCGGCAACCGCCGCGGCGCTCGAGGCGTTCGGCATCGAGCCCGGTGACCGGATCGCCGCCTGGATGCCCCACCGGACCGAGACGATCGTGCTGTTCCTTGCCGCCGCATCGATCGGGGCGGTCTTCACCTCGACCTCGGCCGATTTCGGGGTCGACGGGGTCGTCGACCGGTTCGGCCAGACCGAGCCGAAGGTACTGCTGGCCGCAGACGGGTACCACTACGGGGGGCGGGCGTTCCCGCTCCTCGATCGGCTGGGTGAGATCGTCGCCGCGTTGCCGACGATCGAGCGGGTCCTCGTCGTCGGCGCACTCGATCCCGTACCGGACCTGGAGCCGGTCCGGGAGGCGGCCGGGCCACGGCCGGTGCTGCGGTGGGATGACGTGATCGACGCCAACCGAGGGGCCGAGCTCCGGTTCCGGCCGCTGCCGGCCGATCACCCGATCTACATCCTCTACTCCTCCGGCACCACCGGAAAGCCGAAGTGCATCGTCCATCGGGCCGGTGGGGTCCTGTTGAAGCACCTGGCCGAGCAGCGGCTCCACTGCGACATCGGGCCGGGAGACCGGGTGTTCTTCTTCACCACCTGCGGCTGGATGATGTGGAACTGGTTGGTCAGCTGTCTCGGCGCCGGGGCAACGATCGTCCTCTACGACGGCAACCCGGCCCACCCGGGCCCGGCCGCCCTGTTCGAGCTGGCGGAACGGTGGTCGGTGACCCTGTTCGGGGTGTCGGCCAAGTTCATCGACTCGGTGATGAAGTCCGGTTACCGGCCGGCCGATCACCACGACCTGTCGTCGATCCGGACCGTGTGTTCCACCGGCTCGCCGCTCAGCCACGAGGGGTTCGCCTGGGTCTACGATGCCGTTGCCCCGGACGTCCACCTGGCCTCGATCTCCGGCGGGACCGATCTGTGTGGCTGCCTGGTCCTCGGCGATCCGACCCGCCCGGTCCACGCCGGTGAGATCCAGGCCAAGGCACTCGGGTTGGACATCGCGGTGTTCGACACCGAGGGTCGGCCGGTGCCAGCGGGCATCAAGGGTGACCTCGTGTGCCGGAACCCGTTCCCGTCGATGCCGCTCCGGTTCTGGGGTGACGACGGGGACCGGCGGTACCGGGCCGCCTACTTCGAGACCTACCCCGATGTCTGGGCCCATGGCGACTATGCGTCCTGGACCGACAACGGCGGGATGATCATCCACGGCCGGTCAGACGCCACCCTGAATGCCTCCGGCGTCCGGATCGGGACAGCCGAGATCTACCGGGTCGTCGAGCAACTGCCGGAGGTGATCGAGTCGATTGCGGTCGGGCAGGAGTGGGACGGTGACACCCGCATCGTCCTGTTCGTCCGGACCTCGGCCGGGGTTGCGCTCGACGACGAGCTCCAGGCGGACATTCGACGCGAGCTCCGGGCCAAATGCTCGCCCCGCCATGTCCCGGGGGTGATCGCCGCCGTCGACGACATTCCCCGAACCCGGTCCGGGAAGATCGTCGAGCTCGCCGTGACCGAGACGATCCACGGCCGTCCGGTGGCCAACATCGAGGCCCTGGCCAATCCCGAGGCGCTCGACCACTTCGCCGACCGTCCCGAGCTCGGTTGAGCCTCGGCGTCCGACCGCTGCCAAACTCATGAGCCGAGACCCGCGGGGGTCTCGTAGGCAGTAGAGGACAACGTGACCAAGACGATCGATCAGCAACGAGTGGAAGCCGCCATCCGAGAGGTGTTGGCAGCGATCGGAGAGGACCCGGACCGGGACGGACTCCTCGACACACCGGCCAGGGTGGCCCGGTCATACACCGAGCTGCTCGGTGGGTACAGCGAGGATCCGGGCGACCATCTCGACCGGCAGTTCGAGGTCGACCACGACGAGATGGTCATCGTCAAGGACATCCCGTTCAGTTCGATGTGTGAGCACCACATGCTGCCGTTCATCGGCCGGGCCCACGTCGCCTATCTCCCCGGCCCCGGTGGCAAGGTGTGTGGGTTGTCGAAGCTGGCCCGAGTCGTCGACGGGTTCGCCCACCGGCTGCAGGTCCAGGAGCGGCTGACCGGACAGGTCGCCGATGCCCTGGTCGAGCGGCTCGGGGCGGCCGGCGTGCTGGTGGTGATCGAGGCCGAGCACCTCTGCATGTCGATGCGGGGCGTCCAGAAGCCGGGGTCGATGACGACCACCTCGGCCGTCCGCGGCCTGTTGAAGGAGAACTCGATCACCCGGACCGAGGCCCTGGGCCTGATTCGGGCCTGATCCGAAGCCGGGCGTTCAGATCGCCAACGGTCGGTCACCGGCAACGAACCGCTCGGCCATGACGAGCACCACGACCCAGTAGCCGTCGATCGCCGGCACCAGGTCGGTCTGGCGGATCGTCGTTGGCCGCTCGGCCGAGCCCGGGCGCCACTCGACCGCAGACACCGATGAGGCCGCCGTGTCCGCGTCCTCCTCGTCGACCTGGTCGGCGGCGAGGAGTCGCAACAGGTCTGCAACCTCGACCTCGACCAGCGACTCGACCTCGGCCGGGTCGGGGCCGAAGTCTGCGAGCGAGCGGTCGTCGGCCAGGAAGTACAGGTGGACCCGCTCCCGGTTCCGGCCCTCCCCACCGTCATCGGCCAGGAGCCTGACCCCGATCGGGGTGAGATCGCCGGGCGAGGCGCTGGTCCCCAGCTCCTCGTTCAACTCTCGAACACCGTCGATCGGTCGCTCACCAGCGATCAGGTGGCCGGTGGCCGACAGGTCGAGCAGACCGGGGAACGCCGCCTTGGATCGATGCCGTCGCTGCAGGACCACTCGAGCCGGCCGACCGGATCGGATGACCAGGCAGTGGAACACGTTGTGCCACCGGCCGTCCCGGTGGACCTCGGCCCTGGTCGCATCGCCAAGCGGTGCCCCGGTGGCGGTGACGATGTCCAGCCGTTCCGGTTCAGCGGCGTTGTGGTCGGTCACGGCCCGACGGTAGCGGGGCCGATGCCCGGTCCGGGCGGCGAACCGCAGACAGGGGTGGGCCAACGACCGGTGATACGGTTCGCAGTCGAGAGAAGGGGGGTCCCGATGAGGGCCATCGGCTATACGACACCGGGTCCGTTCGAGGTGCTCGAGGAGTTCGATCTCGACCGGCCCGTGCCGGCCGGGCACGACCTGCTGGTCGAGGTGGCAGCGGTCTCGGTCAACCCGGTGGACGACAAGACCCGGGCCGGTCGGCCGCCGTTGACCGACGGGCCAGCGGTGCTCGGGTGGGATGCGGTCGGCGTCGTGGCCGAGGTTGGAGAACAGTGCGACCGGTTCGGGCCCGGGGACCGGGTCTGGTATGCCGGCGACTACACCAGGCAGGGGAGCAACGCCGAGTTCCATCTGGTCGATGAGCGAATCGTCGGCCGTGCACCGTCGACCGTGACCGACGCCGAGGCCGCAGCGCTTCCCCTGACCGCACTCACCGCCTGGGAGGGGCTGTTCGACCGGCTCCAGGTCGATGAACCCATCGAGGGGGCAGGGCCCGCCGTTGTCGTCATCGGCGGCGCCGGCGGGGTCGGTTCGATCGCCATCCAGCTGTTGCGAGCCCGGACGGACTACACCGTGATCGCCACGGCGTCTCGGCCCGAGACCCGCGCCTGGGTGACCGACCTCGGTGCCCATCACGTGATCGACCACCGCCAGCCGCTGCCGGGGCAGATCGATGCGCTTGGATTGGGCCAGCCGGGGTTCGTGTTCTCGACCACCCACACCCGCGACTACCTGGCCGCCATCGCCGAGTTCATGTCGCCGCAGGGGCGCTTCGGCTTCATCGATCGTTTCACCGACTTCGACGTCAGTCTGTTCTTCCCGAAGTGCATCTCGATTCACCCGGAACTGATGTTCACCAGGTCGATGCAGCGGACCGCGGACATCGCTCGGCAGGGCGCCATCCTCGATGAGCTGGCCGGGCTGGTCGATGGCGGGCAGGTCCGCTCGACCATGACCGAATCGTTCGGCCCGATCACCGCAGACAACCTCCGGCGGGCGCATGCCAGGATCGCCACCGGTGCCGTGCTCGGCAAGATCGTCCTCGAGGGGTTCTGACCTCCGATCACGCCCCGATCGGGGTGACCCGGACCGGGAGGGACTTGATCCCGGCGATGAAGTTCGATCGCAGGTAGCGTTCTTCGCCGATCTGCTCGATCCCGTCGATCCGCTTCAGGAACTCCTGGAGGGTCACCCGGATCTCCATCCGGGCCAACCAGGCCCCGAGACACAGGTGGGGACCACCCCGGCCGAACGCCATGTGGTCGTTCGGGTCGCGGGTCACATCGAAGGTGTAGGGGTTCTCGAACTGCTCGTCATCGAAGTCGCCGGAGATGAAGTACACGAGCACTTTGTCCCCGGCCGAGATCGGGACCCCTCGCAGCTCGGTGTCGACGGTTGCGGTCCGGCGGAAGTGGGTGGTGACCGAGGTCCAGCGGAGGATCTCGTCGACCGCGGTCCGCCAGGCGTCGTCGTCGGCATCCCGCAGTGCGTTCAGGAGGTGGGGCCGCTCCAGCAGCGCCTTGAGTCCGCCGGTCATGGTGTACCGGGTGGTGTCGTTGCCGGCCGCCACCAGCAGGGTGAAGAAGTTGTTGAACTCGTGCTCGCTCAGGACAGAACCGTCGGTGGTCTCGGCCAGCAGCTGGGAGATGATGTCGGTTGTCGGGTCCTCCCGGCGAAGCGCAGCCTGCTGGCGGGCGTAGTCGAACAACCGGAGACCGGCCGGCGACCGGAACGGGATGAGCCGGAACTCGTCGGTGTCCGTTTGGTCGATCACGTGATCGGTGAAGTCCGGGTCGCTGTTGCCAAGCAGGGCGTCGCCCTGCTCGACCAGGAACATGCCGTCCTCGTCAGGGGTGCCGAGTAGCCGCCCGAGCATCTTCATCGGCAGCTGGGTCGCCACCGCCTCGACGAAGTCGAACTGACCTTCGGCCACCGCCTCGGTCACCACCTCGGCCGCGAGCTCCCGGATCTGATCCTCGTACTCCTCGACCTTCCGCCTGGTGAAGCCCCGACTGACCAGGCGACGGAGCCGGGTGTGGTCCGGCGGGTCCTGCTCCATCATGGTCTGGCGGGCCAGGGTCTCTTCCTCGGTCATCTCCTCCAGGCGGATGCCGTGGGTCGATGTGTAGGTGCCGACATCGCGGCTGACATCGATGATGTCCCGGTACCTGGTCACGGCCCAGAACCCCGAACCGTCACGCTCCTCAACCCAGCACACCGGCTCCTCCCGGCGGAGCCGGGCGAAGGTGGCGTGTGGGACGCCGGCGGTGTAGGTGTCGTGGGAGGTGAGATCGGCTCGAGCATCGCCGCTGAGGTCGAGCTCCACCGTCGAGGTGTTCCCGTCGCTTGCCATCAAGATCCCCCTGTCGTGTGCGTTCCCTCTGATCGAGTCGACCCGTCGACGGGGCGAATGGCCCTGGCCCGGGCGATCAGCCAGCCGAAGACCGGCTCCGGTTCGTCGAGCATCTCCGGGTGCCACTGCACCGCCAGCACGTCGCGGCCCGGGACCTCGAGCCCTTCGACCACGCCGGCGCCGTCCCTGGCCGCGACCCGCAGGCCGTGGCCGACCCGGTCGACGATCTGGTGATGCAGCGAGTTGACCCGATGCGGCCCGTCCGGGCCGTCGGCTCGACCCGGTCCGCCGGTGTAGAGCAGGCCGAGGCGGCTCGCCGGGTCGAACGAGACCTCATGGACCCGGGTCTCGGGCCCCACGTCGTAGCGGGCGTGTTCCGGCACGTGCTGGTGCAGGGTCCCACCGTGATGGACGTTGAGCAGCTGGAGGCCACGGCAGATGCCGAGCACGGGGAGGTCCCCGTCCAGGGCGGCGTCGAGCAGATCCAGCTCCAACCGGTCCCGCTCCGGCTCGTAGTGGCCGTGTCCGTCCGGCTCCGCCCCGTACAGCTCCGGGGCCAGGTCCGCCCCACCGCTGAGCACGATCCCGTCGAGGTGGGGGACGTACCAGGCCGGGTCGGCGTCCATCGGCAGGTGGACCGGCAGCCCGCCGGCGGCCAGCACGCTCCGGGCATAATCCGCGAGGTAGACGTCGATCTCGAGACCGCGGAGTGAATCGGGGAAGCCATCCACCTGGTCGCCGGTCTTTCGGCGGCCGGGCAGTCCGATCAGGGGCCTGATCTCAGCCGACACCGGGGGCCTCCCGGTCGGCCATGGTCGGCAGGTCGAGACCGGCCACGTCGTCGAGGAACCAGTCGACGAGCCGTTCGGTCCGAGCCCTCGCCGCCGGCGCCAGCTCCGCCGCATCCCGCCGCAACCGCTCGAGGTCGACCTCCGGTCGCTCCAGCTCCTCGGCCGGGGCGCCGGCCAGCCAGCCGGTGATGATCTCGTGGCTGACCTCGGGGTGGAACTGCAGGCCGAGCGAGCGGCCGGCGACGAAGGCCTGCGGTCCGGCGTCGTTCCTGGCGATCTCCGTGGCCTCGGCCGGGACCGTGAACCGGTCGTAGTGCCACTGCATCCACGGTCCGTCTGCCACGTCCTCGGGACGGTCCGAGTCGATCGTCCGCCAGCCGATCTCCGGGCTCGGAGCCCGGCTGACCGTTCCGCCGAGTGCGGCGGCAAGGGCCTGGCCGCCGAAGCAGATGCCGAGTATCGGGATCCGGCGGCGGTGGGCCTCGGCCAGGAACCGAAGCTCGTTGGTGATCCAGTTGCCGATCGTGTCGGTGTCGTAGACCGACCACACCGAACCGAGGGGAACGATCACGTCGTAGGCGCCGGGGTCGCCGAAGTCGATCGTCGGGTTGCTGTCGGTCATCGTCGGCGCCACCGGTAGCAGCTCGAGGGTGAGACCTCGGGCGGTCATCCGCTCACCGACGTATCCGGGGCGGGCCTCCGGATCGTGCATGATGAACAGGGCACGGCGCCCCGCCGTGGTCGAGCTGGCCGTCATGGTCGTCGATCCTAGCCGATCGTTTGGTCCCGAACGATTTCTGTCGAACCGGTCGGTTCAGGGCCGCTTCGGGCCGACGTCGACCCCGGTCATGAGCCACTCGTTGATTCGAGACGGTGCCTCCCGGAACCAGTGGTTGCTGTTGAGCCGGCGCGGGGTCCTGACGTGACGGTGGTTGCCGGTCACCGCCGCTGCGGTCCGCTCGGCCAGGTAGTCCGGGGTCCGGATCGGGATCAACTGGAACAGCCGCAGCCGCTTGAGGACCGGGGCGATGTCGCCGGCCGCCTCGACGTCGTCCCACATGTCGGTGTCGACTGGACCGGGGGCCACCACCGTGGTCCCGATCTCGGTGTCTCGGAGTTCCAGGCGGAGTGCGGCGGCGTAGTTGGAGATCCCGGCCTTTGTCGCCCCGTAGCTGGCCAGGCCCGGGAAACCGGAGGTACCGGCCAGGGAGCTGGTGAAGACCAGGTGGCCGCGGTTGCGCTCGAGCATCCCGGGGAGCACCTGGCGGGTCAGCACCATCGGCGCCTCCAGGTTGAGCCTGGCGATGCGGCGGACCATGTCGACATCGACCTTGTGGACCAGCGAGGTTCCCTCGACCCCGGCGTTGTTGACCAGCACGTCGATCGGGCCGGCCTCGGCCTCGATCCGTTCGACAAGCCCCTCGGTCTGGTCCTGGTCGAGCAGATCGACCGGGAACACCCGGCCACCGATCGGGTCGGCCACCGAGGCCAGCCCGTCTGCCGACCGGGCGGCCAGTGAGAGGTTGGCCCCGGCGGCGGCGAAGGCCTTGGCCATGGCCGCACCGATACCTCGGGAGGCGCCGGTGATGACGACGTGTGCACCGTTCAGATCCATGCAACATCTTCGACCAGGGCCGCCCCGGCGGCAAACGGCCACCGAATCGTCGGCGCCGCCCGCCACCGTTGGCTGTCGAAGGCTCTAGCATCGGTCACGTGACGCGTGTGCGAGCTCCGGGATCCTCGGCCAACCTCGGGCCCGGCTTCGACGTGCTCGGGTTGGCGGTCGCCCGCTACGTCTGGGCCTGGGACGAGGACGGTCAGCGGGCGGACGACGCCCCGTCGGAACCGTGTGGGCCGGACCACATCGCTCGCATCGCCTACGAGGCGGCCGGTGGCACCGGCCCGATCTGGTTCGACTTCGAGTTGGAGCCGTCGCGGGGCCTCGGGTTCTCCGCTGCCGCCAGGGCCGCCGGTGCGCTGTTGGCCTCTCTGCAAGCCGGGTACGGCCCGGCCGAGGCCCAGGATCTGGCCTACCGGGTGGTGGCAGACATCGAGGGGCACGGGGACAACGCTGCGCCGGCGGTGTATGGCGGCACGTACCTGATCGCCGGCGATCTGGCCCACCGCATTCCTGGACCATTCCCCGGACGGCTGCTGTTCTGGGTCCCGGAGTTCGAGACGCTGACCGACGATTCCCGGGCCTGCCTGCCGGACCGGATCGACCGGGCAGATGCGGTGTTCAACCTCGGGCGGGTCGCCCTGTTGGTCGCTGCGGTCTACGAGGGCCGGCTCGACCTGTTGGCCAGGGCCACCGAGGATCGCCTCCATCAGCCACTCCGGTTCGAGGCCTGTGACCAGTCGGCAAAGGCCTATCGTGGCGCGCTCGAGGCCGGCGCCGCCGCGGCCTGGCTCAGTGGCTCCGGCCCAACCGTGGCCGTGGTCACCGACGACGCCCGGTTCGAGGCCGTCTGCGGCGTGCTCGCCGGGACCGGGCGGGTGCTTGCCCTCGACATGGACCTCGCCGGGGCGGTCGCCGTCGACTGATCCGGCGGCCCTCAGCGCTCGTCTGCGGTGTCCCCGTCCTGATCGGCGTCTGCTCGTTCGTCAAGATGATCGTCGCCACCCGGGTCGAGGGCCGGGTTGCGGGGGCTGTCGAGCAGAGGCAGTTCTGCCAGGTCCTCCTCGACCTTGACCGGGTCGTCGAGATGGATGGCCCCGGCCACCTGGAGATAATCGCTGTGGGCCTGGATGACCGCGGCGGCGTGATCACGCGAGACCTCGAGGTCTGTGACCTCGACCCGTTCCATCACGTAGTCGAGGGCGTCGTACTGCTCGAACACGATCGGCCCGGCGTCGACCGATGCCGGGGCCCAGTGGTAGGCCTGGATCCACTCCAGGTGGAGGCGGAGCAGCCGCCGCAACTCGTCGTAGGACAGGGTGGCGGTCACCTCGCCCGGGAGCGCCTCGGCGCAGAACTCGATGGCCTCATGGGCGTCGATCACGATCTGGGCCGGCATGGCCTCGGTCGTCCCGACGGCATGGCCGACGGCGTAGAACCCGATGGCGATCACCACCAACGCCATCACGCCGATCACGAGCAGGGTCACGGGACCAACGTTACGGTCACTCGGTCCCGGTGCGGAGGGTCCGGGCGCGAAAAAGCCGGCCGACCATCTGGCCGACCGGCTCTCGCAGAACTCGTCGCTACAGCCCGATGCGCTGGGCCAGCAGCTCCCGGTGGTAGGCCGGGTCCCCGAACATCAGCTCGGAGCTCTTTGCCCGCTTGAAGTAGAGGTGGGCCGGATGCTCCCAGGTGAAGCCGATGCCGCCGTGGATCTGGATGTTCTCCGCCGCGGCGTGGAAGTAGGCCTCCGAGCAGTAGGACTTGGCAAGCGAGGCCACCGACGGCAACTCGTCGTTCATCTCCGCTGCGCACCACAGGCCGTAGTAGGCGGCCGACTTGGCGGACTCGACCTCGAGCAGCATGTCGGCACACTTGTGCTTGATGGCCTGGAACGAGCCGATCGGGCGGCCGAACTGGACCCGGTCCTTGGCGTACTGGACCGCCATCTCGAGCACGAAC
>JBCCFN010000123.1:0-14662 GCA_039029715.1 Actinomycetota bacterium
CGAGTGTGGAGCGCGGAGCGCTCCACCTGGAGTTTCGGCCTCCGGCCGAAACATCCCTGGCTCCAAACGCAGTCTTGGGTTCCGCCCCACGGCCACTACGTGGGATCAGCGGCCGTCTATCAGGGGCCACAGGGACCGGGGTTCGATACCGGCCCGGGCCAGCAGTGCACGCTGCCGCTCGGTGGCCTCGGTTGCCAGGGCGTCGATGTCGACCGTCAGCATTGCCCCGTCTGCCACCACCTGTCGACCGGCCACATACACGTCCCGGACGCTGCGACCGTCGGTCCCCCACACCAGCTGCAGCCCCACGTCTCCCCGTGGGGTCCACCCCGGCGTGTCGGTGCGGTGGACCACGATGTCCGCCTGCTTCCCCGGTTCGAGCGAGCCGACCCGATCCGCCATCCCGATGGCGTCGGCCCCACCGATCGTGGCCAGTTCGAACGCCTGGTGGGCCCCGAATCCCAGCGGGTCGACCGCGACGTCCCGGGCGATCCCGGCCGCCAACGCTGCGGTTCGGAGGATGTCGATCGAGTCCCCGGCGTTCGGCGCATCACAGCCAAGCCCGACCCGACCGCCCCGGTCGACGATCTCCGCATGGCGGCCGTGGCCGCACACCCCCTGCCCGAGGCGGAGGTAGGCCCACGGGCAGTAGGCGATGGCGGTGTCGGTGGCCAGGATCCGGTCGATCTCCTCATCGTCGAGCCAGACGCCGTGACCGATCAGCAGATGCGGACCGAGCACACCGAGATCGTCGAGATGGACCGCCGGCCGTTTCCCTGTCCGCTCCAGATACCGCTCGGGATCGGAAGACGTCGGCGACAGGTGCATCGTCATCCCGGCGCCGCGGTCCCGAGCCAGTTCTGCGGCCCCGACCAGCAGCTCGTCAGACGCCAGGTCATGGCCGACGAGGGTGACCCAGCCCTCGACCAGTCCCCCGGCCGGCAGCAGGTCGAGGACCGCCCGCTGACGCTCGAGCACCTCGGCGGCCGGGGCAGCGAACGGGCCCTCCTCGATGTCCCAACCCCAGACCCCCATCGTTGCCCGCTGGCCGACCAGCTCCAGCCCGGCGGCCACCCGTCCGGCATCGGCAACCGTGCCGGCCTCGACCACCGTCGTCACCCCGTTCAGCAGCCCCTCGGCTGCGGCCAGCATCGCCGAGCACTGGTCATCCTCCGGGCGATGGGCATCATGAATCGGGACCGACCAGTCGAAAATCGATTCGCCGGAGGTCAAAAGGTCCGGGATGCAACTCCGGATCAAGGGACCACCGGTGAGGTGTTGATGGGCGTTGATCATGCCCGGCGTCACCACACAGCCCGTGACGTCGACCACGGTCGCTTCGGGATGATCGGCCCGCAACCGCCCGGTCGACCCGACGGCGAGGATGCGGTCCCCGGCCATCGCCACCGTCCCCCCGACCAGCACCCGGCGCTCCGGATCCATCGTCACGACATCGCCACCGCAGAGCAGCGTGACCGCAGCGCCGGCCGGCGGGGAGCTCACCGTCTCGCTCACCGCAGCCCTCGGACGAACGGCTGGGCAAGCGCGGCGGGCGCCCGGACCCGCTTGGCAAAGACCGACATGGCCAGGATCGTGACCAGGAACGGCAGCGAGGCCAACAGGTCGCCGTTCAATTCGTAGCCGAGTGCGGGGAGCGAGAGCCGGAACGACAGCACGGCGCCGAACAGGATGCAGCCGGCCAGGGTCCCCCGGAGGGTCCAGCCTCCGAAGATCACAGCGATCAGGGCGATGAACCCCCGGCCGCCGACGATCGAGTCCTCGAACTGACCGACTGCGCCGAGCACCAGGTACGCCCCGCCCATGCCGGCGGTGACGCCGGCGACGAGGATCGCCTGCCGACGGCGGCGGTTCACGTCGATCCCGCTGACATCGACCGATTGTGGATTCTCACCGCTGGCTCGGACCTCGAGGCCCCAGCGGGTCCGGAACACCAACCACCAACACACCGGCACCACCGGGTAGATGAGGTAGAACAGCCAGGTCCGGTCGAACAGGGCGCCGCCGATCAATGGGATGTCGGCCAGCAACGGAATGGCGTTCGGCGCCGATTGGCGGGTGGTGGGATCCAGCTCCGACGCAAGGAAACCAGCCAGACCGAGCACCAGGATGTTCAGGGTCAGTCCGACCACGAACTGGTTGGCCATCAGCCGGTGGCTCATGTTGGCCTGCACTGCGGCCACCGTCAGCGATGCGATGATCGCTGCCACGAGGGCCAACGGTTCACTGCCGAGGCGGTCCATCCCGATCGCGGCGGCCAGCGCACCACCGAGGAACATCGCCTCCAACGAGATGTTGAGGGTCCCGGCCCGCTCGGCCACCCACTCGCCCGTCGCGCCGAAGGCGAGGAAGACGGCGAAGGTCATGGCGTTGATGTAGGCCGCCTCGGACGTGAGCACGTCCGCCAACCCCGACAACACACCGCTCACCGGCGATCACCTCCGGCCTGCATCGCCCGCCGCCGCTGCTGCAGGACCAGCAGGGCCGGAGGTAGCAGGAGCGCGAGCACCAGGAGCCCCTGCACCACGTTGGTGATCCGCCGCTCGACGCCGGTGGCGGCCAGGAACCCAGACCCGGTTCGGAGCCCAGCGAAGACGATGGCGGTGATGACGGCGGCGGAAGCCCGCTGGCGGGCGACCAGTGCGACAAGCAGCCCGGTCCAACCGATCATGACCGGGAAGCCGGGGACCAGCGTGTAGTTGCCGAAGTCGCCGCCGGCCAACATCACCCCACCGGCCAGACCGGCGAAGCCGCCGGAGGCCAGCAACGCCAAGCCGCCGTAGCGCTCCTCGGAGACGCCGGCTCGCTTCGCCGTTCGCGGATTGAACCCAAGCATCCGGAGCCGCAGCCCCCACACCGTCCAGGCCAGGATGGCGGCCACCGATGCCGCGGCGAAGACGGCGGCGAAGGCAGAGATCGGGAACTCGTTTCCGAACCAGGTGATCCGGGGAATACGGGTGGCAGCATCCAGCTGCTGGCTGATCTGTTGCCGGTTGGCCCGCCCCTCGGACGGGGCGAGGAGCAGCCACTGGTTCTTGAGGCCGTAGCCGACCAGCTGGGCGGCCACGGTGACCAGCAACAGCGTGGTCAGCACCTCGGGGACGTTTCGCCGGTACCGGAGGAGACCGGCCACGCCGGCCCAGAGCGCCCCACCGACGACACTGCAGCCGAGAACCAGCAGCAGCACCATGGGCCCGGCGATCCCGAGCTTCGTCCCGGCATAGGCCCCGAACGCGGCCCCGAGGTACAGCTGGCCTTCCTGGCCGAGGTTGACCAGACCGGCCCGGGTGGAGACGATCGTCCCGACCGCCACCAGGAGCAGCGGTGTGGCCACCCCGACGGTGGCCCCGATGCGACCGGGGCCCTGGATACTGCCGTCGATCATGGCGGCGAACACCTCGGATGCCGATCCGCCGGTGGCCTCGACCAGCAGCCCGGCGATCGCAAGGGCAATCGCCACACACCCGGCATAGAGGCCGATGATCCCGCCGAGCCCGCTGAGCCGATCCAGCGACCGACCGTCAGCGGTCATGCCCGCTCGCCGGCCATCAACCGGCCGATCCGGGCCCGGTCGGCCTCGTGGCCGGCGAGCTCTCCGACGATCCTGCCGTCCGAGATGACGACGATGCGACTGGCCAGATCGAGGATCTCGTCGATCTCGCTCGAGATGAGTAGCACCCCGAGACCGGCCTCGGCGGCCTGCCGGATCCGGTCGGTCACGTACTCGATGGCACCGACATCGAGCCCTCGGGTCGGCTGGGCGGCCACCAGCACCGCCGGGTTGCTCGAGAGCTCCCTGGCGAGTACCACCCGCTGTTGATTGCCTCCGGAGAGGGAGAACAGCGGCACGTCGAGATCGGGGCAGTCGATCTCGAACTCGGCGACCAGCTCGGCCGCCCGTTGCCGCATAGCCCGCCGGTCGACGATGCCGGCGGGGGCGACCCGCTCGATGTCGACCAGCCACAGGTTCTCGGCCACAGACAGTTCCGCCACGATCCCCGAGTCGTGGCGGTCCTCGGGGACGACGGCGACCCCGGCCGCAGCCATGGCCCCGGCCGATCCGGTGGTGACGGGCACGCCGGCTACCCGGACCTCGCCGTCGTCGGTGCCGAGCAGACTGGACAACACATCGGCCAGGGGCCGCTGGCCGTTGCCCTCGACCCCGGCGACCCCGACGATCTCACCGGGCCGAACCCGCAGGTCGATCCGATCGAGGACCGGGAGTCCCGTCGCATCCCGGACCGTCACCCGATCGAGGTGCAGGACGTCCGGGCCGGCCGCCCTCGCCGCCGGCTCCGGGTCGTCGGCCGCCGGCCCGACCCCAGCGACTCGATCACCGCCCCGGTCCGCGCCTCGGTCGGCGGCGGACCTTGCCACCCGCTCCGATCGGAGCGACACACCCCGGCCGACCATTGCGGTGGCCAGCGAAGCGGCATCGGTCGACCCGGTCCCCGTGTGGTCGACCACCCGGCCCCGACGCATGACGGTCACCTCGTCGGTCACCCGGAGGATCTCGTCGAGCCGGTGGCTGACCAGAGCCACGGCCCGATCCTCGGCGACGACGACCTGCCGGAGGGTGTCGAACAGCTGGGCGCTCTCGGCCGGGGTGAGCACGGACGTCGGCTCGTCGAAGATCAGGATCGACGGGTCCCGTCGCAGGCACTTGATGATCTCGACCCGCTGCTGGATCCCGACCGGAAGGGACCCGACCGTGGCGTCCGGGTCGACCTGGAGCCCGTAACGCTCAGACAGTTCACCGACCCGGGCCCGGATGTCTCCCTGGCGCAGGGCGCCGGCCTCGCCGAGGGCGACGTTCTCCCACACCCGGAGTTGATCGACCAGGCTGAAGTGCTGGTGGACCATGGCGATGCCGTGACCGGCAGCGTCCTGGGGACTGGCGAGCCGGACCGGCGCACCGTCGATCTCGATCGTCCCGGCGTCTGGCAGGACCAGCCCGATCAGGATCTTCATCAACGTCGACTTGCCGGCGCCGTTCTCGCCGAGGATTCCGTGGACCCGGCCACGGTGCAGGTCGAGGTCGACAGACGCACAGGCCTGGACCTCGCCATACCGCTTGCTGACGCCGATCAGCCGGACCGCAGGAGGCCCCGAAGGCGTGGGAGAGGTCCCCTCAGCCCCCACCAAACGCCTCGGCGGCGATCTCACCGAAGACGGCGTCCAGTTCGCCACTGGCCATGAGGGCGTAGACCTGGTCCATCTCCGCCTGCTGCTCGGGGGTGGCACCACAGATAATCGCACCGGCAACGTCTGGCTCGGCGCCAGGGGCGTAGAGGATGACGTCCCCCTCCTGTGCACTCCCGTCCAGGATCTGGGGGAAGATCTCCCGCACGTAGTCGCCACCGTCGAACCGGACCGCGATGTCCCAGGCCAGTGCCCCGTCCCGGCTACACACGTCTGAGGCGCCGGCGCTGAGCACCGCAAGGCCGCCCTCGTTTGCCAGCTGCACCACCGGCTCGTGGGCGCCCCCGAGGTAGGGGTAGATCACGTCTGCCCCCTCGGCAACGGCGTTCTCGAATGCCGCGGTGGCATTCTGGATGTTGTCGAAGTCGAACGGGAAATCACCGGAGGGCACGTAGGTGAAGGCGAAGCTCTCGTCCACGTCCGACAGGCCGAGCTCGAAGGCCAGGGCGTGCTCGACCTCGAAGCCGAGATCGCAACAGCCGATCATCGTCACCGCATCACCGCCCCGGTCGCGTAGCACCAGGCCTGCGGCGTACCCGGCGGTGTAGGCGATCTCGCTCCCGGCGTCCTCGCTCTGGAGGTAGAACTCGCCGGCCGGGAAACCGGCCCCGCAGTTGCAGTACCAGAAGATGTCCGGGTACTCGGCCGCCAGGTCTGGCATCGGCTCGGCGATCTCACTGGCGCCGACGATCATGATGTCGATCGGTTGCTGGGCCAGGTTCTCCAGCTCGGTGGCGGCGTCGGCCGCCTGGATGTTGTCGACGACGATGACCTCGCCGAACCCGTTCTCGACCGAGAACGCCTCCGCCGCATCGACCACGGCCTGGTAGTAGGCCCCGTCATCGCGGGGCCCGGCCGCGGCGATACCGATGCGGATCTCCCCGTCACCGTTCGCATCGAGCCCGACTCCGGTGCCCGAGCCCTCCCCCGCCGTGTCCTCGTCAACGGCGGTGTCCTCCCCCGCCGTGTCCTCGTCGGCCGCGGCGTCCTCGCCGTCGGTGTCCTCCCCGGCGTCGCTGTCGCCGGTCGACGACGATGCGGTCGGCTCCGAGGCGGTCCCCGATGCGCCGTCGTCGTCTGTGTCGTCATCCCCGCAGGCGGCGGCGAAGATCACCAGGCCGAACGCCACCGTTGCCACCAGGAGTCGTCGCCGGCCCGGCCGACCGCCGGTCGATGTGGTGTTCCGCTTGCCCATGGCGCCGCGTCCTCCTCGATACCGACCTGCCGGCCACCCCCGACGTGACCTGATGACCAGACCGCCCGGATCCTACACAGGCCGCAGTGGGACCGCCACGCAGCAGCCGGTGATCAGGTCGCCTCGGTGTCGAGCAGCTCGGTGAAACGGCGGCGCCACTCCACCGACGGCTTGTCTGACTGGACGTTCACCACACCGGTGCGCTGCAGCGGCAAGGTGCCGGGGATCTGTTCGAGCATGGCCTTGTCCTCAGCCCCGATCGCCCGATCGAAGGCGATGATGTCCTCCTGATCCGCCGGCCGCTCGTCATTTCGCCACACCACGAACGTGAACAGCGACTCGACGTCGTCGACCGGCGTGGACAGGAGCAGCAGGATGTGCTCCAACCCGCCCTCATAGGCGATGGTGCTCCGCACGCTGAACGGCAGATGGAACCCGGTGCTCATCGTCCGCCGGACCACGGCGGCGTCGCTCCCGCTGGTTGCGGCCGCCGCCCCCGGATTGGCGGCATCGACCTCGTATCGGTAGCCGACGAACCCGCCGGCCAGTTCGCCGAGCTCGAGATGAGCGACCACGGGATCCTGCGCACCGCCGAAGGTCCCGAGATGGACCCACGGGAAGTGGCTGATGTCCAGGAAGTTGTCGACCATCCGGGGGGTCGAGACCGACCATGTCTCGACCCCGGTGTTCGCCCGCCAGAACGCCGGGTCGGCGTCCTGGGCGATCTCGGGGATCGTCGTCGCCGGTTCGTCGAGGCAGACCCAGACCAGGCCGTAGCGTTCCTCGACCCGGCCGCACCGGAGATTGGCGGTCGGTGGCGTCGCCGCTCCCGGCCCGGAAGACGGCACCGAAACGCACCGCCCGTCAGGCCCGAACCCCCAGCCGTGGTACGCGCAGGTGAGTGTGCCGTCCTCGATCGAGCCGATCGACAGGGGGGCCTCCCGGTGGGGGCAGCGGTCGGGGGCGACACCGATGCCAGAAGCGGTCCGCCACAGCACCAGGTCGTGACCGAGGAGCCGCACCGCAACCGGCGAGTCGGCCACGTCGGGGGACTCGCACACCGGGAACCAGCAGCGGCGGAGAGCGTGGCGGTGGACGAACGCGGTCATGGCCATCTCCTCCTGGTAGTGGTGTCGGTCCGTCGGCCAACCGGCCGGCGGCCCGAACGCTACGCTCTCGCCATGGGTGCCACAAGCGGTCGAGCCGCCGCCCCGACCGACCCGGAGGCGGTGGTCCGGTCCTACCTGGCGTCGTTCACCACCGCCGATCCGGCCGCTATCGCAGCCCATGTCACCCCGAACTTCGTCAATCGACACACCGCAGCCCTCGGCACCGACTCGACCGGACGGTCCACCTACGAACAACGCCTGCCGGGGTTCCTGACCACGATGGCTGGGCTGCGCTACGAGATCGAGGATCTGGTGGTCGACGGGGCGTTGGTGGCGGCGTTCTACACGATGACCGCCAACTGGCAGGGCCGGCGCCCGATCTCGATCCGGGGCGTTCAACGGCTGCGCACCGTCGAGGGGCTGATCGCCGAGCGCACCGACTACTGGGACAGTGCCTCGTTCCTGCTCCAGACCGACCAGGATGCGGCGGCTGCGCTTGCCCGATTCGGCATCTCGACCCCCGGTCCCTGAGTGCAACCGGAGCCGGCCGCCACGCATGGTCGGACCCTCGGGCCGGTGCTACGGTCAGCCCTGCACCGCCCAAGACCACGATGCCGAGGGAGGAGGACCCCGTGACCGATGACGTCCCGAACGAGGCGCTCCGGCCGCCGGAGGCCCGCTGGACCCACATCGCCCTCCGGGTCGAGAGCATCGACGCAACGATCGCCTGGTACCTGGAGTACACCCCGCTGGAGTTGATCGAACGACGGGAGGACGAGGCCGGCTACGGGGCCTGGCTCGGCATGCCCGGGCGGACCAACAATCCCTTCATTCTGGTCCTGGCCGAATTCTTCGACGGCCGTGACCCCTTCGGCGACGCCCCCCAGACCGTGCTCGGTCCCTTCGCCCACCTCGGTATCGAGCTCCCGGAACGAGAGGATGTCGATGCCATCGCCGCCCGGGGCGAGGCCGCCGGCTGCCTTGCGATGCCACCGACCGTGATGCCGCCCCCCATCGGCTACATCGCCATGCTCCGGGACCCGGACGGCAACATGGTCGAGTTCTCCTGGGACCAGGGCGTCTACGCCGCACTCCACGACCGCTGGGCCGACTGACCAGAGTGCCAGGATCGAACCGGCATCAGTCCAGGGCCGGGGCTGCGGTCTCGTCCTGACCCGCGACCGGCGACCCTGGCCCCTCGGCCGCCATGGCCGCTGTGGCTCGAAGCCGCTCGACCTGGTCGCCGGCCGATGGTTGCCGGTCCCGGCCCGGACGGCCCAGTCCCTTGACCAGCCCATCGTCCTGGCCAGACCGGTCGATTGTGGTCGACCCCCGGGGTGGCTGCGCACCCGGCTGCCCGCCGGTGGTCGGACCCGGCGCGGTCGTCGGGGTGGACCCCGCTTGGGCATCGGTCGTCGGAGGCTCGACTGGGGCCGACGGCGCCACCGATGGGGACCGACCGGGCCCCGCCGGACCGGTGATCGACGGCTGGGTGGCCGGTGGTGGGACCACGGGCCGCCGGGATGCGGTGGTGGTTGGCGCATCCGCCTGCCCGGGCGGGTCGTCTGCCCCCTGATCTGGGGGCGCCGGGGCGGTCGGCGTCTGAGCGACGGTCGGCACGGCCCGGTCCGGCGCAACCGTGGTGGGCGCCGCCGGGGTTCCGTCGTGATTCAGTGGCCCGGCGGTCGACGGCGCCGGACTGGCCGCGCTGGTCGTCGAGGTAGTCGTCGATGGCCGGCCCGGCCGATCGGCCGACTCCGCCGGGTTGTCCGGATCGAGGCCCGCCGGTGGTGGTGGCGCCGGCTCGGCCCGACCGCTCGAGTCCTGGCGATCGGGGGCCGGGCTGGGCAGGGCCCCCTCGCCGTCGGCCGAAGGCGCTGAGCCGGTGTCGGCTGGTGTCGGGGCCGTCGTGGTCGGCCGGGGCTCATCCGTTGACGGCAACGTCGACCCGCCGGGTGGTACGGCCGCCGGCGACCCATCGGGGTCGACCGGCGGGACGGTCGACCCGTTCCACCGACGACCCGGGCCCACCTCGACGCCCGACGATGGCGGCTCGATCGACGAGCCGCCGGACGGGGGGCGTCCGATCGCCGACCCCGGGCCCAGTGCACCGGCATCGTCGCCGGCCACGGTCTGCCCACCACCAGCGGCCCGCCAAACGCCCCGGACCGCAAGGGCGCCGAGGGCGAAGGTCAGCAGGGCAACGAGGATGGCGGCAACCGACCGGACCTCGACCGTCTCCCGGAGCTGGGCCAACCCGTGCCGTCGAAGCCGACGGACGGCCGCCGGTGACCGACCGGTCCGGCGGCTGACCTCCTCGGTTGCCAGATCGTCGAGGTAGTAGTGGGCGATGACCTCCCGCTGGGCCGGAGTGAGGCGCTCGATCAGATCCATGACCTCGGCCATGGACGACACCTCGTCCTCGGTCTGGGCCGGGGCCGTCGGCGGTGTGGCGATCAGCCGACCCCGACGATCGACGACCTCTCGGTGTCGATGCTCGTCGATGACCAGGTTGCGGATGATGCTGCGGGCGTAGGCGGGGAAGATCCGGGCCCCATCGGCGGTGGAGGCGTCGACCCGCTGCAGGGCGCGGAGAAACGCCTCGCTTGCGACCCCCTCGGGGTCGGCGGCGCCGCGGTGAGCGGCCGATACCACCAACTGTCGAAAATGCCGGCGATGGAGCTGGTTGACCAGCTCCTCGTCGATCTCGATGCCCATGCCCGCAGTTACTCCCGCCTACCGGTCGGCCCTATCCCTCAGACACGTCCGGGTCCGGGCGAGAGTGTAGCCCGTGAGCGATCGGGCGGCCTGTCGCCGACCCCCACCGTCGTCTGCGTCACCGGGGTTGCGACGCAGCCGGGGGCGGTGGCTGCCAGACTGTTGGGTATGCGACCCGTAGCCACCGATGGCGACCGCCAACCCGCTCCCCGCCCAGACCCGGGTATCGGCCACGGCCATGGGCACAGCCATGGCCACGGGCACGGTCTCGAGGGCGGCTGGGACCGCTGGCTGGCGGTGCCGGTCCTCCGGTTGATCCTGGCCGGGGTCATCGTCGCCGGCATCGTGACGGCGATCGGCATCGTTGCGCTGTGGCCGGACGGGCAGGGCCGAATCGCCGCCCAGGAGGAGGCGGCCGGCCTCGGGCTGGCGACCGAGCAGTTCGACGCCACCGTCGACTCGGTGCGGGACGGGCCGTGCAGCTATGACGACACCCAATCCTGCCGGGAGTTCAGCTTCGTCGTCCACGAGGGTCCGGACGCCGGCGGCATCGTCCTGCTGCCGGAGTACAACCTGACCGTCGGGGCTCCAGCGCCGGTGCTCTCGGTCGGTGATGCGGTCTTCCTCGGCTACGAGCCATCGACCGCCTTCTACTTCTATGCCGACCGGGACCGGGGCAGCGTCCTGATCTGGCTGACGGTGCTGTTCGCCGTGGTCGTCGTGGCCCTCGGTCGTATCCGGGGCGTGTTGGCCCTGGTCGCCATGGCGTTCACCGTGATGACGCTCGTCGGGTTCGTGGCGCCGGCCGTGCTCGACGGGCGGGACCCGCTGGCGGTCGCCATCGTGGCCGGGTCGGCCATCGCCTTCGCCGGGTTGTACGTGACCCACGGGTTCAACCCGACGACGACGGTGGCCCTGGCCGGCACCCTGGCGTCGCTGCTGCTGACCCTCGGGGTGTCCGCCGCCTTCTTCGCCCTGTCACGATTCAGCGGCCTGGCGACCGAGGAGGGACTGACCCTGCCGCTACTGGCCGACGGGGTGAACCTGTCGTCCCTGCTGCTCGGCGGGGCCGTGATCGGTGCCCTCGGCGCCCTCGACGACGTGACGGTCACCCAGGTCGCCACCGTGGCCGAGCTCCGGCACCGGAACGAGCGGCTGACCGTGACCGAGCTGATCACCTCCGGCATCCGGGTCGGGCGGGAGCACATCGCCTCGACGGTCAACACGCTGCTGTTGGCCTACGCCGGGGCCAGCATGCCCCTGCTCCTGGTCTTCGCCGCCGCGGACCAGCCGCTCGGCACGGTCGCCAACTCCGAGATCGTTGCGGTCGAGATCGTCCGCACCCTCTGCGGCTCGATCGGGCTGGTGGCTGCGGTCCCGATCACCACCGTGATGGCGGCCCTGCTGGTCGGCACGGCAGACGACCCACCGAGCGCCCCGGCCGAAGATCCGCCGCACGGCGATCGAGGAGATCAGGCCGAGCCGGCCATGGTCCCGCAGGGGCCGCCGATGGTCGCAGACCTCAGCGCAGGCACCGTCGGCGGCAGTGAGGAGCTGCCGGCCGACTGGAGCGCCCCCGCCTGGGACCAGTTCGCCCCGGACGACGACCTCGACCTGTCCTGAGCGCCGGGGCGGCCGACGGAATACACCACCCCCGGAGGGGACCGTACAATCGGCCCATGGCCCAGACCGGCGACGCCTCAGCAGCGGCTCCGACCACGGCCCCCGACGCGATCGAGGTGGTGGACGGGCCCCTGGCATGGCGGGAGCGAGGCGACGGCCAACCGGTCGTGTTCCTCCACGGACTCGGCGGCACCCGCTGGTCGTGGGAACCGCAGCTCCAGGCGCTGGCCGATCGATTCCGCTGCCTGGCCTGGGACCTCCCCGGCTACGGCGACTCCGCACCGATCGCCCCCCTGACCTATCGGGCCATCGCCGATGCGGTTGCCCGCCTCCTCGATGCCGCCGAGATCGATCGGGCCGACCTGGTCGGGCTGTCGTTCGGGGGCATGCACGCCCTCCACACCGCCCTGCACCACCCGGACCGGGTCGGCCGGCTGGTCCTGGCGGACACCAGCCCGGCGTTCGGCATGGACGGGACCACAGCCGACGACTGGATGCGGGCCCGCCTGGCTCCCCTCGACGAGGGGCTGACCCCGGGAGACATCGCCCCGGCGGTGCTCGACGCCATCACCGCCCGCCCCCTGACCGGGACCGCCCGGACCGAGACGATCGCCGCCTTCGGGCGGATCCCGGCCGACGGGTTCCGGGCCGCGGTCCGGTGCCTGCCGACCAACGACATCCGTGCCGACCTCCCATCGCTCACCCACCAGGCGCTCGTCATCGTCGGCGAGGAGGACCGGGAGACCCCGCCGTCCTACGCCAAGGTCCTGGCCGACGGCCTGCCGAATGCCCGGCTCGAGATTCTGCCCGGCGTCGGCCACCTGTCCCCGACCGAAGCCCCAGACCGGTTCAACCGGCTGGTCGCCCAGTTCCTGACCGCCGATCGAGCCACCACCGACTGACCAAGGAGCCCCATGTCGAGCCCTGAGAACCCCACTGGCCGCCAGACGCCGAGCGTGCTCCACACCCCGGCCCGGCAGGCGATCATCGACCGGATGGCCAACCTCGGCCCGCTGTTCGCCAAGCGGGCGGACCAGATCGACCGGGAGGCTGCGTTCCCCTACGAGAACTGGCAGGATCTCCGGGCCGCCGGTCTGCTCGGCATCGCCATCCCGACCGAGGCCGGCGGCCTCGGCGGTGACTTCGTGGCCTACGCCCTGACCTCGGAAGAGCTCGGCCGGCACTGCCCGACCACCGGCCTGACGTTCAACATGCACGTGGCGACCACGCTCCTGGTCGGCGAGATCGCAGACGCGCTCGACCTCGACCCGGCAGACCGGGCCGTCCACGACGACCGTCGATCCCGGCTGTGGCGAGGCATCGTCGAGGATGGCCACATCCACAGCCAGCCGTTCTCCGAGGGGGTGGCGGTCGGGGCCACCGCCGGTTACTCGACCCGGGCGGTCCCGGTCGATGGCGGCTACCGGGTGACCGGCCGCAAGATCTTCGCCTCGCTGGCCGGGGCCTCTACCTTCCACAACGTCCTGTGCATGGTCGAAGGCGACGACCGGCTGCGGCTGCTCGGCGTCCCCCATGAGGCCGAGGGCGTCAGCATCGTCGGCGACTGGGACCCGCTTGGGATGCGAGGCACCGACTCCCGGAACCTGGTCATGGACGACGTCTTCGTCCCCATCGAGAACGAGTGGCTCCCCCCGGGGGCGTTCGATCAGGCGGCCAACCGCTGGCCCTACTTCTACATGACGCTGTCGTTCAGCTACCTCGGCATGATGCGGGGCATCCTGGACTTCACCGAGGCGTACCTCCGGGCCGGTGACCGGCGGGACTTCGCCATCAAACAGCAGGGCTGGGCGTCGATGAACCTCCGCTACGAGCAGGCCCATGCCCTCTGCTACCGGGCGCTGTCCGACGTCATCATCGACCCCGGACCGGAGCGGCTACGACGGGCCTGGGCCTCGATGGTGACCACGATGGAGGGGGCGCCGGAGTTGGCGTCGACCGCCATCCGGGTCTGTGGCGGTCGATCGATGCTCCGGCCGAGCTACATCGAGCGGGCCTACCGGGATGCCCGCTGCGGGGCGACGATGCTGCCGTGGAGCGTCGAGATCTGTCTGGAACGGCTGGGACGGGCCGGGTTGTTCGACGACGAGGGGCCGGCGGCGTGAGGTCCGGCCAGCCGACCGAATGGCGCTGGGTCGAGCGCTACGCCCAACAGTTCCGGGCCTGCGAGCTCCAGCCGGGCGAGGTGTCGGTCCTGCTGTCGGAGGCGGCAAGCAGCCCGTTGATCGTCGAGACCGCCCGCATGGCGCTGGAGATGCTCGGCGCGGCGGTGGCCGACGTCCGGATGCCGACACCGCCGAACCCCGGCCCCTTGCCGATCCGCTCCACCGGCGCGTCCCAGGCCCTGGTCGGTCACCGGGCCGCCATCGCCGCCCTGACCGCCGCCGACTTCGTGGTCGATTGCACCGCCGAGGGCCTGCTCCATGCCCCGGAGCTGGGTGAGATCCTCGATGGCGGGGCCAGGGTGCTGATGATCTCGGCCGAACACCCGGAGAACGTGGAGCGGTGGCCCCATGACCCGGCCCTGGCGGACCGGGTGGCCGCCGGGGTGGCCCTGCTGGAGGCGGCCTCGACGATGACGGTCACTTCGGCCGCGGGGACCGACCTGACCATTGCGCTTGCCGGCGCCTTCCGGGCCGGCTCCCACGGGTGGTGCACCGAGCCGGGCTCGATCGCCCACTGGCCCGGCGGGCTGGTGCTCGCGTTCCCTGCGGCCGGTTCGGTGAACGGGACGCTGGTCCTGGCCCCTGGCGACGTCAACCTGACGTTCAAGGAGTAC
>JBCCFN010000124.1:0-14661 GCA_039029715.1 Actinomycetota bacterium
CACCTGTGGCCATTGGCATGATTGTACCGTACAAGTTCAGTGCAATTTAGATCTGTGCTCACTGAGAACAAAGCGTGTGTGCCACAGTATGTGTTCAACCCCGGGCCAGGTCGACGAAGCTGACCGCCCGCGACCCGGTCAGCTCCCAGCCGACCGCGAGGGCCAACGATGTCTTCCCGATACCGCCGGGGCCGAGCAGGGTCACAAGCGACTGGCTTCCGACGCCGTCGACGATCCGCTCGACCAGGTCCCGGCGGCCGAGCAGCTCGCTCCGGAGCCGGGGCAGCGAGCGTGGCCCGTGGGACCGGAGCCGGGGGAACCCGGAGCGGATGCCGGGACCGTCGACCTGCCAGACCGCGATCGGTTCCGGAACGTCACGGAGCCAGTGGGTCCCGAGGTCACGGAGCGACAGGCCCTCCGGGTGCTCTGACGAGCCGGAGCGGGTCGGGATGTCGGCCCGGGCCAGCTCGGCCGTCGAGCCGGTGACGAGGATCTGGCCGCCGTTGGCCAGGTCGAGGAGCCGGGCACAGCGGTTGACCACCGGACCCCGATAGTCGGCGTCGACGGGGGTCAGGGTGCCGGTGTTGATCGCCACCTTGACCAGGAACGGGAGATCCTGCTGGGCCCGGGTGGCCGCGGTGGCGGCGTCGATGGCGTCGGTGGCGGTTGCGAACACGGCCAGGATGCCGTCGCCGGTCGACTTGACCACCGACCCGCCGGCGGCTTCGGTCGCTTCGGTCCAGATCCGGTGGAGGTCGGCGATGCCGCGGGCGGTTCCCTCCGGGGCCGACTCCCACCGCCGGACCGATCCCTCGACGTCGCAGAGCAACACGCTGACGGTGCCCCGTGGCAGGGCGGCACCGTCGGCGACGGGCTCGGCCCGGTCGTCTGGATCGGCGGTCGGCTCGGTCGGGTCGAGGGCGGTGGCGGTTGCGCCGAGCGGGGCGGTCGGCGTGGCCAGGCCTGGGTCGTGAGCCAGGATCCGCTGCTCCAACTCGGCCAGCCCAGGGCCCGGGTCCAGACCGAGGTGGCTCGACAGCAGCGATCTGGCCCGCTGGAAGGCCCGGAGGGCGTCTGCCTGGCGACCCTCCCGATACAGGGTCAGCATCAGCAGCTCCCACCGCCGCTCCCGGAGGGGGTGGTCACGGACCGCCGCCTCCAGGTCGGTGATCAGCGCCCCGTCCCCGCCGGTCTCGGCCCGCAGTTCGAGCACGGCGTCCTCGGCGTCCGCCCGGAGGTTGTCCAGCCGGAGGCGCTCGCTGGCGATCAGCGCACCATCGAGGCCGTCCAGGGTCGGACCCCGCCACTGCGCGACCGCCTCGGCCAGTGCGGTGGTGGCCGCGTCCCGATCGCCGGTGCCGGCGGCCCGGATGGCCTCGGTCAGCAGTCGCTCGGCGTCGTCGACGTCGAGCGTGACGTCGACCAGGCGGTAGCCGGTGGTGGTCGTCTCCACCGACCCGGCCGACCGGCCGAGGGCTCGGCGGAGCCGGGAGACGACGGCCTGGACCGCATTGCGGGGGTCTGCGGTCTCCCGCTCCCCGTAGAGCTCCTCGGCGATCCGCTCGGTCGACAGCGGGTCCGGGGATACCACGGCCAGGGTCACGAGCCCGGCCTGTTCCCTGGCCCCGGGCGGGGTCAGGTCGGTGCCGTCGTCGTCGGTGACGGCCAGGGGTCCGAGGAGCCGGAGATGGAGCACGGTCCCACGGTACGACAGATGACGGACCGCTCCCAGAGGCCGTCACCGCCCCGTCAGCGAGCCGTCAGCGGCCGGACGGGCGCTGCTGGAGGGGGACCGCTAGGGTCCGTCCATGACCGTTGCACTCATCACCGGAGCGAACTCGGGAATCGGGCGGAGCGCCGCCGTCGACCTGGCGGCCAAGGGCTGGACCGTCTACGGCTCGATGCGGAGCCTTGACAAGGGCGAGAAGTTGGCGGCGATGGCGGCCGAGGCCGGTGTCGAGGTCACGCCGGTCGTCTGCGATGTCACGGACACCGAGTCGATCGAGCGGGCGGTGGCCGAGGTGACCGAGGCCGCCGGGGGGGTCGACGTGATGGTCAACAACGCCGGCATCGGGGGCAACGGGGTGATGGAGGAGACCCCGCTCGACCTCTACCGGGGCGTGATGGACGTCAACGTCTACGGCATCATCCGCGGTGTCCAGGCGGTCCTGCCCCAGATGCGGGAGCGGGGGAGCGGGTGCATCATCAACGTGTCCTCGGTCGCTGGCGTGATCGCCGCCATCGCCCAGTCGCCATACGTTGCCTCCAAGTGGGCGGTCGAGGGCCTGACCGAGGGGCTGGCCCAGGAGGTCGCACCGTTCGGGATCCGGGTCGCCATGATCGAGCCGGGGATCGTCAAGACCGCGATCATGGCCAAGAACACCGACGCCCCGAACGCCTCCGGGGCCTACGACCTGGCCTACCGTCGGCTGTTCGCCTTCTACGCCGCCGGGCTGCAGAGTCCCGGCCATCCCTCCGAGGTTGCCGAGGTCATCCACGAGGCGGCGACGACGGACCAGCCCCGGCTCCGCTACACCTGTGGGTGGGGCGGGCCGGAGCTGACCGAGCATCGGCCGAACGTGTCTGACGAGGACTGGGTCGCACTCGGGGCCATCGAGGACGATGCGGCCTACGCCGCCCGGTTCGCCGAGCTGTTCGGTCTCGATCTGGGCTGATCCAGGCGATAGCGCCCAATCGGCCGGCGGGCTCAGCCCCCGGTCCGGATCGACAGGTCGTCCCAGTGCCAGGTGAAGGTGATGTCGTCCGGCTCGCCCTTCCGAGGGGTGTAGTTGTGGTCGGCGAACACGACACGGACCGGGCCGTCCGGGAACGCCCCCGGTGCATCGAATCGTTGGAAGGTGCCGTCCGCCCGCTCGATCTCGAAGCTGAGCGTGCCGTCCCCGTTGTCCCGGAAGACGTGCTGGCGACGCATCCGGATCGATGAACGGGCTGGATCGTTCGCCGTGTCGGCCCAGGGGGCGTCCCATGAGAGGCCGGTCGTCCGGTCACCGGCGGCGCCGATCGAGGCCGCCCCGTCGAAGAACGACACCCCCACCGAGCCAAGCTCGCCGTGGCCGCCGGTGTCGCACGGCAACCATTCGATGGTGCATGGCAGGTTCTGGAAGTCGAACCGGCCGGCCGGAATCACCTTGACCTCGGTGAACTGTCGGCCACCGAGATCGGTGATGTTGACCGACCAGCGAACCTCCCGGACGTCCCGGAACGTGGTGGTCGGGGTGAAGGCCCCGATCGAGTAGCCGGAGGTGTCACCGATCGAGGTCATCAGGTGGGCCTTGGCCGCATCACCGCCCGGTCGGCAACGGTAGATCCAGTCGTCGTTGAATCCGTTGGCCCGGTCTCCCCGCTGAATCAGGCGCCGCTCCTCCGGCGCGGTGCAGGCGTCGTCCGGACCGGCCACGGCGTGATCACCGAGCCAGGACGTCTCGGTCACCACCCAGTCGTCCCGGTGGTAGATCCCGGTGTCGAACCGATCCATGGCGCCGGCGTCTGCGAAGTTCTCGGTGAAGGCTTCTCCCCGGCCGCTCCCGTTCGGCTCGTCCCCGGCCGGCGCCTCGCCACCCGGCCCGTTGGTCGTCGGCACGGCCGTGATCGGCGCCATGGTCGTTGGGGTCGTCGGTGCGGTGGTCGATGAGCCAGGGGTCGAGGTCGGAGTCGACGTCGGAGCTGAGTCGGAAGTCGGGGTGGAGGTCGGGTTGGAGGTTGCAGTGGAGGTCGTGCTCGGGGCCACGGTGGTGGTCGGGATCGTGGTCGGCGCTCCCGTCGTCGTGGTCGGCGCCTCGGTCGTGACCGAGACCACGCCGGGTGTCCCCTCGGGGTGAACGACCAGGAGCGTCATCGAGCGGGCAGGGAATGTGGCGGTGACCCCGCCGTCGACCGTGAGGTCATCCAGCCGGCGGATCGAGGTCAGGTCGGCATGGCCCCAGTTGTGGACCTCGGCCGTCCCGTCGGTCGGCACGGTCAGGGTGCTGGTCCGGTCCCCGGATGCCTTGTTGATCACCATCACCGTGATCGCATCATCGACCGATCGCCGGGCGGCATAGACCGAGAGCACGTCCTGGTCCGCCGACTCGGCGAACAGGGCCTGATCCCCGAATTGGGCACCGGCCCCGTCGTAGTTGCGGTACATCCGGAACGCCCACATCGCCGGGGTGTCGACGAACGATGCCTCCGGTGGGGACAGCTCGGCATTGAACGGATCCCAGAGCATCGCCCGGTCCAGCCCCTCTCGCCCGAAGATCCCGAGGGCGTCGGCCTGGGCCAGACCCCCGGCCCGGGTGTCGAGCCCGCCGAAGTTGTACTCGGTGATCGCCAGCTCGGTCCCTGGGTAGGTGGCGTCGATCAGGCTCCGGAGACGGGGAATGACGGCCGAGCCCTCGCCGACGAAGTCCCGGACCACCCACCAGTCGGGCGGAGCGTAGCTCGGGTCCCACAGGCTCCTGGTCGAGGCCAGTCGCAGCTCGTCCGTCCCGCCGCCGTACACCCGGTCGTCGTAGAAGTTGACGGCCAGGGTGTCGAGGAGCCGACGTCCGCCGGCGGCCTCGGCCGCAGCCATGGCCGACAGGTAGTCGGCCACGAACGTCTGGACGTCGCCAGGCCGCTGCCCGGCCTCGAACTCGGCCGCGGTCACGTAGTAGCTGTAGCCACCCCACAGGACGGGGCCGGCGACCGCTGCGGTCGGGTCGGCGTCCTTGATCGCACCGGCGTGGGCCAGGGTGGTGTCGATGATGGCGCTGCGGGTCATCGGGGAGGTGACCACGTCGGCGTGGGTCAGATGCCACAAGCCGGGCTCGTTGCCGACGGCGTAGTGCTCGATCCCGCCGTCCGCCGCCGACCCGTTGGCCTCGACCAGCGCGCTGACCCAGGCCCGGGTGTCCTCCGGGCCGGAGGCCACGCTGGTGGTCTCCGGCCGGCCCGGCACCGCCTGGCCACCACGCTGCCCGTTTCCGCACAGCAGCGAGCCGTCGAGGAAGTGGGGCTGGGCGTCGTCCATCGGGTCGTAGTCGGGCAGCGGGTAGCCGCAGCGGGCCGGCTGGCCGGCGACCCAGCCGGTCGCCGGCATGGTCAGCAGTGTCTCGGCCCCGGCCTTGGCGTTTGCCGCCTCGAACCGGTCGGCGTCGCCCGGCGACCCCGGATTGTTCATGAAGTACCAGTCCTTGCCCAGGTTGGTGGTCCCGGTCCGGTGGTTGTACCGCTCGACTGCGTTCCCACCCCAGCGGTTGATGCCGGGGGCGACGTCGCCGAGCAGCGACGGGGCTGCGAAGTTCAGGCCGTAGACCCCGTCGCTGATTCGGTGGGGGAACGACAGCACCTGGTTGGTCACCTGCCCGGAGCCGGGATCGGTCAGTCGCCGGCTGATCGTCCGGTCCCCGAGGTCGACGGTGAGGGCCGGCCCGTCGGTGGTCGGCCCGGCCTGGTCGATCCCGACCAGTCGGATGTCGTCGAGATGGATGGTCTGGCGGGCCTCGGCCGAACCGTTCTGCCACCACAGACCGCCGAACGAGCCGGTGATCCCGAACTCGGCGACCGGGAGCTCGTACCGGGTCCAGGTGCCGGGCACCGGCTCGACCACCACCGGCGGGCCGCCCTGGTGGGCACCGTCGACCATGACGACGTGGATCGGGGCCGGCGGGCCGTCACCGCCGTGGAGCCAGAACTCCAGCGATCCGCCGCCGGCCAGGTCGACCGGGGTCGGCCGAGCGAGGTAGAGGCCCTCCCACGGTCCGAAGTCGACGGCGATGGCTGAGGTTCCATCACGGACCTCGTCGGTCGAGCCGAGGTCGACCCGGGCCCAGGACCAGTTCTGGTAGTCCGGGTGCAGCCGGTCGCCGTACACCTCGACCGGGTCGGGCCCGCCGATCGTGTCGGCCAGGGCCATCACCCCGGCACCGAACGCCACCAGGGCGGCGGCGATGGCGGCCAGCACCAGGACGGACCGCCGATGCCTGCGACCGTGGCGGCTGCCGCTCCCGGGCCGCCGGGTGTGGCCCCGGTCTCCGGCCGCAGCGTTGAATCGGGCGGTTCGCAGCGCCAGGGACTCGCGGTGATCGATGTCCGGGGCGCCGCCGGTTCGGCTGGTGGTGGCCATGGGTCGACCGTACGGGCCGCCCTCCGGCCGGGCCGGACGTCATCGGGACGCCAACGGGACGGG
Organism: Actinomycetota bacterium; assembly: GCA_039029715.1. Taxonomy (GTDB): domain Bacteria; phylum Actinomycetota; class Acidimicrobiia; order Acidimicrobiales; family SZUA-35; genus JAHELU01. The sequence continues at coordinate 6,170 of JBCCFN010000124.1, forward strand.
ATCGGACCGGGAACGGACCGCCGTGGTCCACACCGGGCAGTCGGCCAGCGGTCTCAGCCCGGCGGCCGGGTCAGGCGGACCCCTCGGCCCTTGACCACCTGGAGGTGATCGGTCGGGACCGGGGTCTCCCGGAGCCGGGACCGGAGCCGTTTGATCAAGGCGGTCACCGCCTCGTCAGACACGCCGCTGGCTGCGGCGTCCGCCCACACGATGGCAACGATCTCGGCCCGGGTCACGATCTCCCCGACCCTGGTGTCGAGCAGCCGCAACAGGTCGAGCTGGCGGGGAGAGAGCGGCGGCTCGATCCGGGTCGCGTCGACCCAGACCGCATCGCTCTCGGGGTCGATCCACACCCCGCTGAGCCGGCCGATCCGGGGGGCGATCGGGGTGGCGGCGGGGTCGTGGAAGGTCAGAGTCACGGCCCCGGCCAGGACGATCACGTCGCCCTCACCGATCCGGACCGGGTCGGCCCCGATGGCGGCCCCGTTGAGGAAGGTCCCGTTGCGGCTGCCGAGATCCCGGACCCACCAGGCGCCGGCCCGGGGCCCGATCTCGGCGTGGGCCCGGGACACCGCCGGCAGGTCGAACGTGATGTCTGACTCCCGGACCCGGCCGAGCACGACCGGGCCGTCGACCGGGAGGCGACGGCCGCCGTCGTCGGTGAGGAACGCCCCGATCATGAGGTCGATGCGATGTCTGCTCGGCAGGCCTCTGTGCGGCCGAAGATCAGTTCGTCGGCCAGCAGCACGCCTGGCGAGGCGTCCTTGAACAGGTAGGGCACGGCGAACCCGACCCCGCTCGGGACGGTGACGGGGCCGACCTCGACGAACCCGGCGGCATCGTCGACGATGGCGCCCCGGACCCCGGTGCTGTGGGGTTGGTAGTCCGGGGTCAGGAACGTGACGCCCAGCTCGGCCTGGGCGATCGGTCCCGATCGGTCGAACCAGCCGGCGAACAGGTACGACTCGCCGGGGGTGACCGGGATGATCTCGCCGTACTGGCCGAACTCGTCGACCAGGCCGACCTCGAGGGTCCAGGAACCCTGGAAACCGCGAGCCTCGATCACCCGCTCCCGGCCCGGTGGATCCCCGAAGTAGTCGGTGGGGACCGTCCCGGTGGCGAAGTCCGAGCCGGTAAGCAGGTTGCAGGCCAGGGCCGCTGCGCCGCCGTCCGGCCATCGGTCGGCGTCGATGACCGCAGCGGCGGCCACCCCGAGGGCGGGTGCCTCGGCCTGACTGAGCGCCGGATCCTCCGTGGTTGCCTCGCCGCCGGCCTCGCCGGCCGACGCATCGGCCGTGGACCCGAGCGGTTCGGACCGGATCACCGGGGGGTCTTCAGCCGAGGGGTCGATGGTTGCGACCGCCCGCTCGGTCTCGTCCCCGCCGTCGCCGGTCCCGCTGATCGCGGCCCAGGCGCCGCCGCCGATGGCCAGCACCGCAACCGCACCGACGGCCAGAACACTCACCCGACGATCGATCCGCCGGGTCCGCGGCGTGGGTGGGGTGGGGGCGTCGGCGGCCGCTGCGAAGTCGGCGACGGTGTCGAACCGGAGCGCCGGGTCCTTCTGTAGGCTCCGCAGGACGGCGTCCGCCAACTCGGTCGGGATCGACGGATCGATCTCGTCGAGCGGGATCGGTACCGAGTGGAGCTGATGGTGCAGGGCGGTGGCGATCTTGTCCGCCGCCGGAAACGGTCGCTGCCCGGACAGCAGCTCGTGGACGATGACCCCCAGGCTGTACTGATCGGCTCGGCCGTCCGCCCGCTCGCCGCGAATCACCTCCGGGGCCAGGTACTGGGGGGTGCCGGCAAGCAGATCGTCCCTGGTCAAGGTCCGGGAGTCGACGTGATGACCGATCCCGAGGTCGATCACGATCGGTTGGCCGCCGGGCTCGATGATCACGTTCGACGGGCTGATGTCGCGGTGGACCACCTCGTTGCGGTGGAGATGATCGAGCGGGGCGGCCAGCGCCTGGAGTAGCCGTTTGACCTCGTCGACCGGCAGCGGTCCGGTCCGCTGCAGCCGGTCCTTGAGCGACTCGCCGTCGACCCAGTCGGTGACGAGCACGTCGATATCGTCCAGTTGCCGGAGACCCCGGAACGGGACCACCCCGGGGTGGCGGACCCCGGCAAGCAGTTGAGCCTCCCGGACGAGGCGGCGCCGGGCCGATGGGTCGGTGTCTGACAGCACCTTGACCGCCACCGGCCGCTCGGTTGCCAGATCGAGGGCCCGGTAGACGATGCTGAAGCCACCTCGACCGGCGATCTCGTCGATTCGGTAGCCGTCGAGCACCGTGCCGGGAGCGAGCTCGGTCGCCGTCACCGCCGCCTGCCCCTGCCTCTTCGACGCACGGTCGGACCCCGCTCGCTGCGATCCATGACGGATACGACACTACTGTCCCGGACGTGATTTCGAGACCCGCCGGGGTCCATACTCGGAAGCGTGCCGGACCGGACGACGACCACCACCACCGCCCTCGGCGTAGCGGTCGCCAGCCGGACCCCGGTCCTGCTGTGGGGCTCGCCGGGGACCGGCAAGAGCTCGGTGGTTCGGGATCTGGCGGCGGCGATGGATCTGCCGTGCGAGGTGGTGATCGCCTCGATCCGTGAGCCATCCGACTTCGCCGGTCTGCCGATCGTGGTCGACGGCGGCGTCCGGTTCGCCCCGCCGACCTGGGCCACCAGCCTGGCCGAGCACGGCCGGGGCCTGCTGTTCCTCGACGAGATCTCAACCGCCCCACCGGCGGTCCAGGCCGCACTGCTCCGGGTCGTGCTGGAACGGACCGTCGGCGATCTCCTCCTCCCGCCGGATGTGGTGGTGGTCGCCGCCGCCAACCCGCCGGACCAGGCGGCAGACGGCTGGGATCTGTCGGCTCCGCTGGCCAACCGGTTCTGTCACCTGGACTGGGTGGTCGAGGCCGCAACCGTTTCCGAAGGGTTGGCCGCCGGGTTCGCTTCGCCGACGGTGCCCGAGCTGCCACCGGCCGCGGACGGCGACCGGCCGTCTCCCGGCGCCAGACGGGCCCGGGCCGAGGTGGCGGCGTTCCTCCGGCTCCGCCCCGGAGTGGTGGCCGCCCCACCGACCGATCGGGCCGCCGCCGGCCGGGCCTGGCCGAGCCCGCGAACCTGGGAGATGGCCGCCGACCTGCTGTGGGCGTCTCGGGCCGCCGGGGTGTCGACCGAGGTCCGCACCGCCCTGATCTGCGGCTCGGTCGGGGACGGGCCGGGCACCGAGTTCCTGGCCTGGCTGGCCGACCTCGACCTCCCAGATCCGGAGGCGGTCCTGGCCGACCCGGCCGGGTTCGAGCTGCCGGCCAGGGGCGACCGGGCCTATGCGGTGCTCACCGGGGTGGCGGCGGCGGTAGCGGCCGAACCGACCCCGGAGCGGTGGGCGGCCGGGTGGCAGGTCCTCGGCCGGGCCGGCGAGCAGGCCCCGGACGTTGCGGCGATGGCGGCCCGGATCCTGGCCCGGTGTCGACCGGACGGCGCGTCGACGCCGCCGGAGGCCGCAGCGTTCCTGCCGCTGCTCCGGGACGCCGGCCTGGTATGACCGACGCCCCGGCCGGCGACCAGACCGCCAAGCTGGCGGCGGCCCGGCTGTGGGCCACCAACCGCTACCCGTACCTGGCCGCGGCCGTGTTCGCCGCCCCGGTCCTCCCGGCGCCCGGGCTCGGTCGGGTGCTGATCGACCGGTGGTGGCGGATCCACGCCGACCCGGCGATCGTGGCCACCGCAGCGGTCCCGGCGCTCGGATCGGAGCTGCTCCACCTGGTGTCCCACGTGCTTCGCGACCATGCGGCCCGGGCCGATGCGGTCCACCTCGCCGAGCGGGCCGAGGTCCACCACTGGGTCGACGCAGCCGACGCCGAGATCGCAGACGACTTCCCGACCGACCCCGACCGGCTCGTGCGGTCTGCGACCCCGGACGACCTCGGTGTGGCCGAGGGGCGACTGGCCGAGGAGTACTACCGCCGCGGTCTCGTCCGGGACGGGCACACCGCCGACTGCGGCAGCGGCGCCCACGGCACCCCCGGTCCGGATGAGCCACCCCCGCCGGACCCCGACGACGTCGCCGGCTCGGCCACTGCCGGGATCGGCGAGGACGAGCAGCGGCTGATCCGCCGGTCCGTGGCCGCCGAGGTGGCTCGGGCCGACGCCGATGCGGTGTCCGACGGGCTCCGACGGTGGGCCGAGGATCAGCTCGGACCGAGGGTCGACTGGCGGTCGGAGCTCGCCGCCGTGCTCCGTCGGGCGGTCGCGGTCACCGCCGGCGCCGTCGACTACAGCTACCGGCGTCCGGCCAGACGCACCGGTGTCGGCGGGGTGGTCCTGCCGTCGCTTGTCCGTCCGTCGGTCGCGGTGGCCGTGGTGTGCGACACCAGCGCCTCGGTCACCGACGACCTGCTCGGCGTCGCAGTCGGTGAGGTCGACGGGCTGCTTCGGGCGGTCGGGACCCGTGAGGTCACCGTCCTGGCGGTCGATGATGCGGTCAACGTCGTGACCAGGGCCACGAGCGGCCGTGCGGTCACCCTGGTCGGCGGCGGCGGCACGGACATGGCGGTCGGGATCGAGGCCGCAGTTGCCCGTCGCCCGGCACCCCAGGTCGTCGTGGTGCTCACAGACGGACACACCCCATGGCCGGTCGAGCCGCCCCGGACCGGGGCCGGGGCGGTGCAGGTCGTCGCCGGCCTGCTCGAGGACCCGGACATGCCCGTCCGGCCGCCACCGCCGCCGGCGTGGGTCCGGGCCGTGGCGATCGGAGCGGCGTGAGCCCTGCCGAGATCGGGTGGTGGTCGACGACGGCCGATCTCGACCTGCCGATCCGTTGCGGGGGCGAGGTCCATCACCTGCGGTGGCGTCGGGGCGTCGTCGACCTGGCCGACCATCCGGACCTGGCCGGCGAGGTCGCCCTGGCCGGGTTCGGTGGGGCCGAGCCGCCGTGTCTGACCACCTATCGGCTGTGGTGCGATGCGGTTGCCGATGGCGGGTTTCTCGGCGAGTGGGTCGATCCGGCCCGGTTGGGGCCGGCATGGTTCTCGTGGTTGACGATGGCGCTTGAACGGATGCGGGCCGAGGGATTCCACGAGTTCCTCCGCCGCCTCCCACCGCAACGAGCGCTGCGAATGGGGGAGTTCCTCGACCGGTTCCCCAACCCGTGGCTGGACCGGGCGGCTGCGGTGGTCAGCCACCGGCTCGACCACGCCCCGTCCGAGGTGCCGGGCGGGTGGTGGCCGACCGATGAGACCCCGCCGCCGGTGGCTTGCCAGTTGGCCCAGGGGTTGGTGGCCGAGGCGTCAGCGGCCAGGGTTCGGCGCGCCTTCGTGGATGCGGTCGGCGGCAGCCGACTGGCGGTCGGGGCGGCCGCGCTGGTGCCGCTGACGATCACCACCGACGACCGGCCGCTGGCACGCGGTCGACTGACCGGCCCGGAGCGGGCGGTCCGGCTGACGGTCCCGCCCGGCTGGCTCCATCGGGTATGGGCTGCCGGCGGGGCCGTGATCGACGGTCGGCTGGTGCTCGATCTCCGGTTCGAACCGTCGGCCCGATCGGCCGCGCCGGGGCCGATCTCGGCCACCGCGGTATCGGTCGACTGGGGTCCGGGACCGGCCGACGGCCCGACGTTGACCACCGACCGGGTGGCCCTCGGCCCGTCGGGCTGGGCCGGGCTCAGGCCGTCGCCACCATCCACCGGAGCGGCAGCGGCAGGCCGTCGTCGATGACGACCTCGACCGCACTGAACCCGGCCTCGGTCAGCATCGTCGTCACCTCCTCGGTCAGGTAGGCCCGGTAGACGGCGGGGTCCATCCACGGCGCGACGCCGTTCTCGGCGGACACGAAGGCAAGGGTGAACACGCCCTCTGGCCCGAGCACCCGGTGGACGTCTGCCATCGTCCGCTCCGGCTCCGGCAGGAAGTAGATGGTGTGGGCGGTTGTCACCGCATCGGCGACCCCGTCGTCGAACGGCAGTCGGATGCCGTCACCGATCCGCAGGTCGGCCCGCCCTGCGGCCACCGCTTCCCGGTTGGCCCTCGAGGCCTGTGCCCGCATGGTGGTCGAGACCTCGACCCCGAGCACGGTGGCTCCGGCGTCCAACAGGGCGCCGACCATCCGCCCCTGACCGAAGCCGAGCTCCAACACGGTCCGGTCGGTCAGGCCGCCGAGCCGGTCGGTCACGATCGACAGGTTGCGCTCGTTCGCCACCCAGGTGTCCTTGGCCATGGCCCGCCCCATCAGGAGGCCGAGCGGGCCGGACGGCCGGCCGGCCTGGCGGGACCGGAGCCGCCCGATCAGGTTCGGCCGTGGCCACTGGTCCCGGGGAATGAGCGCTGCCATGACCGCATTCTCGCGCCGAACCGGGCGCAGACCATCAGCGAACGAGGCGAATGCGGATCGGGCCCTTCGCCGTCGATGGATCGACCGGTCGGCCCCGCTGGGTGATCTCGACCTCGCCGACTGCGACCAGGCGTCTGGCGGCGGATCGGGTCGGCTCCATCAGGTCCCGCCAGCCCTCAGGGTCGACCGACCGTGCAGCCTCGGATGGGCAGATCGTGGCCCCGCCGGCCCGGGCCGCCAGCAGGTCGTGGATGGCAGCCTCGAGGGCCCGGTCAGTGGGGCCGGGCTTCGACCGCCGGCACCGTTGGCCGCAGTACCGGACCTGGTCCCAGTCGTCCGCCCACTTCTTCCGCCAGGTGATGCGGCGGCCGCAGGTCACGCAGGTCTTGTCCTCCGGAGCCATCGAACCCGAGCGTAGCGACGGCCCCGATCCGCCGCCGGGTCGGGCCGGCCGGTACCGTCGGGGCCCGTCGAGAGGAGCGAACCAGATGGCAACCAACGACACCGCCGCCGGTCACGAGGATGCACTGCACGGTGCCTCGGTCCTGGTGGCCGGCGCCTCTGGCGGGCTTGGATCGGCCATCGCCCGGGCGCTGGCCGATCGGGGCGCAATCCTGACACTGGCGGCCCGTCGCCCGGACCGCCTGGAGTCCCTCGATGTGCCGGGGACACGGGTTGCGCTCGACCTGCGGACCGCCGAGGCGTGCTCGACGGCGGTGGCCGCCGCGGTCGAGGCCGGCGGTGGCCTCGACATCGTGGTCAATGCGGTCGGGGTCGTCGCCTTCGGCCCGGTCGATGAGCTGTCGGTCGACGCTATGGAGGAGTTGTTCCTTACCAACGTGTTCGTCCCGATCATGTTGGCCCGGGCTGCGCTGCCCCACCTCCGGGCTGGCGGCACGATCTGCAACCTGTCCGGGGTCATCGCCGAGCAGAACCTGCCGGGGATGGCGGCCTACGGCGCGTCGAAGGCTGCCGTCCGGTCGTTCGACGAGGCGTTGGCTCGTGAGGCCCGGCGCCGGAAGGTCCGGGTCATCGACGCCCGTCCGCCCCATACCGAGACCGGCCTGGCCGATCGCCCGATCGAGGGGACGGCACCCCGTATGCCCCAGGGTCTCACTCCTGACGTCGTTGCGGCGGTGATTGTCGAGGCGCTGGCCGGCGACGTCACCGACCTGCCGAGCGAGGCCTTCGCCGCCGGCTGATCCGGTTCGTTTCCGACACCGTCACGGACGGGCAACCGCATCGGGCACCCATCCGAGGGTGTCGTCGACGTCATGGTCGCCGATCGGGCGTGCGGTGAGCCGGGCAGAACGGATGCGGTCGAGCCGGAAGACACGTCCGGCGGAACGAAGGTGGCACCAACCGATCAGGAACCAGCCATCGCCGCCCTGGTAGAGCCCGACCGCGTCGACCGAACGGCTGGTCGTCTCCCCGTGCCGGTCGACGTAGTCCAGGTTGAGCACCACGCCCCGCTGGACCGCGGTCTCGACCGACCGTCGGATCCGTCTCCGTATCCGATCTTGACCGGCCACCCGGGTCCGGACCCGATCCCGAAGCGACTCCACCGTCCTCCTGGTGGTGTCCGGCAGTGGGTCGAGGAGCCGGTCGACCGCAGTGGCCGCATGGTCGGCGAACGGCATGTCCGGCCCCGCCGCCGCAACGGCGACCAGCAGCGCAGTGACCTCGCCGGCCGACAGGGTGACGATGGCCGATCCTGGCCGGTCCAGGCTGACCTGGCCCCCATCCCGACCACGCTCGGCATAGATCGGCGCCCCGGCAGCCCGGAGCGAGGCCAGGTCCCGCTCGATCGTGCGTCTTGTCACGCCGAAGTCTTCGGCCAGCGTGGCGGCGCTGACCGGTGCCGGGGCGGCCCGGCGAAGCGCCTCGGCCACCGCATACAGCCGCTCCAGCCGGTTCATCCGATCGACCGTAGCAACCAGGTTGGGCGTTGGTCAGAAAATCCGACAATATCCGACAGTACGCTGTCGGCCCGGTTCGGTACGATCCGGGCTCCCGGCCTCGACAGGAGTCTCCATGACCGTTTCCCTCGGCTACATCCTCAGCTACGTCCCGGACGTCCCGGCCACGCTGGCCTTCTATGAGAAGGCGTTCGGTCTGGCGGTCCGGTTCGTCACCGAGGAGGGCGACTACGGCGAGTTGGA
>JBCCFN010000125.1:0-14598 GCA_039029715.1 Actinomycetota bacterium
GCGGACGGGGCGCCACCCGGCGGCCGGAGCGGCGGCAGCGGGCTGACCGGCTCGACCGGGCGAGGGCCGTCGCCAGCGCGGACGCCGAACGGGTCGAACCCATCGCCTCTCCCACCGGCGGTGACCGCCGGGCCGGGGGTCCCCGACGGTGCATCCAGCCGCCCGAAGCCACCGACGTCGCCGGCGCCGTCGATCGCCCGTAGCCCGCCGCCGGCACCGGCGGCCGCATCACCGAGCTTTGCCAGCCGAAGCAGGTCGCCCCCGGGAATCAGGCCGATCAGGCCGAGCGACCGCTCCCACGGCTCCAGCTCCTGACCGGTCAACAGATCCTTCCCCGTGCCGAGCTCGATCAGGCCCTTGACATCCCCGACGATCGGGATGAAGTCGATCACCAGTGAGAGCGCGGCGAGGAAGGTCAGGCCGAGCGCCGCCTCCGATGCCGCCTCCGACTGGCCGAAGCAGTCGGTGAACACGCTGCAGTTGTCCGCAGCCACCGGCGCCGCCGAGAGGTCGAACAGGACCACGGCCAGCACGAACCCGAGCCAGGACACCGAGGCCAGCATCCGCACCCACCGGAGCCGGCGCCAGAGGCCGGGCCGGGCAGACGTTCGAGCGCCGGTCACGTCGACAGCCCCTCGGCCGGGCCGACCGCCCGGTCCTCCGGAGCCGGCGGGCTCGGTTCGCCATCATGGACTGCGGCCGCGGCCGGTGGTGTGGCCGGGCGACCGGGAAAGACGACGAAGCCGATGACCACCCCGATCAGCACGATGAACGCCATCGTCCGGTACGAGCCGATCAGGTCATTGGAGAGGAAGGAGCGGTACAGGATGGCTGCCAGCCAGATCAGCCCGAGCCGGACCACCACCGGGGCCCGGTTGGCGATCACCTTCCATCGCTCGACCGGCGGCAGCCGGATCGTCCCCGATCGGAGGAGGCGGATGGCCAGGAAGGCGCCGAAGAACATGAGCCACAGCGGCAGGGTCTCCAGGATCCCGGACAGGACAAGGGCCGCAAGCAACGCACCGGTCACGTCAGCGACGAGGGTCGAGGTGGTCGTCGGGGCCCGGGGGGCGGTCGGGGCATCGCCGACAACGGCGGCGTGGGCTCGCTGCTCGATCGCATCGAGCTTGCGGCGGAGCCAGGGGAGGTAGAGGAACGCCCCGACCACGACCTGTCGGACCACCGTGGCCGCAACGCCCCAGGCCACCAGCTGCGACGTCTCCCGCTGCAGGACCTCGATGGCGGCCGCAGTTGGGAGCCGACCGGACCAGACGAAGTACGGTCGGATCAGGGTGGGGGCCACCGCAGCCCAGGTCCGCAGGCCGAGCCAGGAGACCACGATCACCGCCGGGGTCGTGATCAGCCACGCCAGCTGACTTGGGATGGCTCGCCACCGGCCGATGCCGATCACCAGGTTCTTGCCGAGTCGGGGAATGAACAGCACCGCCACCCCGAGCAGCAGGTAGGAGATGATCATCGGCAGCCGCGCCCGGATCAGCTCCTCGGGCAGCGAGCCGAACCGCCCGTCGAAGTCCCAGGCCCGGTCGGCGAACACGAAGTGACCAACCGAGAAGGCGGTCAACCCGGTCAGACCGAGCTGACCGGACAGGGCACCGAGCGCCAGCAGCGAGCCCATCAGCAACAGCGACTCGCTGTAGACGTCGTCGAACCCCAGCCCGAACAGCCCGACGATCAGGTAGCCGACGGCGGTCACCACCATGGCCAGGACCGCCAGCGGCGGAACCAGGGCGAGGTGGTGGCCATCCCCGATGATCCCCCGGGTCGACGAATACCGGCGCTGGATCCGAAGCGGCCCGGTCAGCCACAGCGCATCGGACAGCGACGAGACCGGATCCCTCATGGTGTCCCCATCGCCGCGGTCCGATCGGTCATCGAGCGATCACGACCGGCGAGCCAGGCCGCCAACCCGCCGAGGGTTGCCCCGTACGCCACGTGGCCCACCAGGGAGACCTGGGTCAGTTCAGCGATCGAGGCCGGGTCGAGCCAACCGGGGTAGAGGGCAAGCATGAACGCCTCCAGGCCGAAGGCGAAGGCGATGCCCCACCACCAGCGCCGGTCGCCGAACCAGATGACGTAGGCCACGCCGAAGGCGATGCCGTTCACCAGGTGGTAGGCGATCCCGGCCACCGTGACCAACAGCCCGGTCCGGTCCTCGCCGAGCAGGGCCTGACCGAACAGCGGCAGCGCCTCGAACGGGGACAGCTCCAGCCCACCGGCCTGGACCAGCAGCCACCGGGAGGCGTCGTAGACCGCGGTCCCGGCCACCCCGACCACCAGTCCCCGGCCGACCAGCGCCCGCAGCCTCCCGAGAGCCGATGGCTCGTTGACCGCCACCACCGCTACCGACAGCGAGGCGGCGAACCCCAACCCGGTGAGAGCCAGCCACAACGGTGAGCCGGTCAGGATGTGGACCACCAGCGCCGCCCCGGAGAGACAACACGCCGCCCCGGCCACCGCCCGGACCCGGACACTGAGACGAGAGGTGATCGGATCGTCCGGGCCGGTCGGTGCCCCCAGGGGGGCCTCCGGTCGGGGGTCGGGCATGGTCACGGCAGCTCCAACTCCAAGTCGGTGGTGGCTCGGACCGTCCGTTCGGCCTCGCTCTCGACGATGACCACGTCGACGTCGACCCGCAGCACGGCGGCCGTCAGGTCCTCGGGGACCTGGAACGTCGGCCGGTCGAATCGCGGCGACGACGACGGATCATCCCGTTGGTCTGGGAAGGTGACCGCGGCGTCCTCCTCCGTCGCTTCGCCCTGGGACCGATCGATCAGGGTGAACGTGGTCAGGACCTCCTCGATGCTCAACTCGCAGCACGGCCGATCGGTCGACCACGCATCGATCGCCAGCTCCAGCTCGGACAGGCCTTCGGGAAGCCACGCCCCCTCCGCGTCCCGGGCCGACCACTCGGCGCCGGTCAGCGTGCCTTCGACCACCAGGGCATCCCCGACCGGCAACTCGACCCGGATCGTCAGTGGCCGCTCGATGATGGCCGGCGGGCGGTAGAGGGCAAGCGGGTACCCATCGCTGAGCGATCCGTCGAGGAGCGAGATCGTCTGTGGCCGGCCGTCGTTCTCGACCCGCATCTCGACCGAGGTCGTCGCCGCCGGTACGGCGATCACCAGCGTCCCGCCGTCCTCTCCGGTCCGCCAGCGGGGCAGCGGCCGCTCGACACCATCGATGAGCAGCGATCCCCGGGGGGACGTGAAGCGCTCGGGCGGCTCGATGTCGGCCAGCACGAGCTCGTGGCCAGGCGGAGCGGTGAACGACCGCGCGCCGGTCCCGATGGTGACCGTCCGGTCGAACGCCGAGAAGTCGATCCGGTACCGCTCGGTGACGAGGGATGCCGGGCCCGGTGGGGCATCGATCGGCAGTCGATCCTCGACCACCTCGGCGTAGTCGGCGGCGACCGGCGGGCGGTCGAGTGCCTCGGGATCTCCCGGCTGCCGCCCGTCTGGCCGGAACAGCACGGCGCCCTCCGGCAGGCTCCGGGCCCGGAGGCTCGCCCGGGCCGACTCGTAGGCGCTGGAACCGTAGGTTTCCCCCCGCCGGTACCGGATACGGACCTGGGCCCAGACATCGTCCGGATCGGTCCCGACCGCCCGGACCGGACCGCACCAGGCGACGTCGGCATGGACCGGTACGCCATGGATCGAGTCCGGCCCCTGCTGGAGGAAACAGGTCGCGTCCTCCGACAGGCTGAGCCCGGCCGACTCGCCGGCCTCGCCCAGTTCGGCCAGGAGTGCCTCTTCGGCGCCGGCCAACACGGCCTCGGGGTCCACGATGCGGGCGCCGGTGTCTCGCCGGAGCCCGGTCGGTGACCGCACCACCGGTCCGACATCGATCGGACGGCGTCCATCGGGTCGGGTCAGCGAACGGGGCTCGACCGCCCGGGTCTCGCGGACCTCGCCGACCTCGCCGGCCGACCGGTCGCCGTCCCGGCGGTAGGAGGTGGTGACCTGCAGCCATGGCTCATCGTCCGGCGACACTCCGAGCCAGGTCGGCCCGCACAGGACGACGGGGGCACTGTTGCCCTGACCGAAGAAACAGGCCGCACCGTCGGGGACCGTGACCCCATCGGCCTCGGCGGTCTCCCGAAACAGGTCCTCGGCTGCGGCCAAAACCTCGTCCGGGTTGCCGATCGGCCGACCGAATGCCACCAGGTCGGGGCGGCCGGCGGTCGACCAGGCCCAGTACCCGACGGCGGCCGCCGCGGCCAGACCGACGACGGTCACCGCCAGATACCAGACGCCGCGGGACCCCGATCCAGACGGCGGGTCCGGCTCGTCGGTTCCGGCCGCCGCAGACCCCCCGGTCGATACCGCGCTCGACGGCGATGTGGTGGCCGAGCCAGTGGTTTCGGCGGGCAGCCCGAGCCGTTCGAGCGGGGTGGGACCGGTGAACTCGAGAATGTCCCGCCCCATGGCCACGACACTAGTTGGGACCACAACGATCGGGAAGGGACACCGCCGGTGACGGCCGACCAGCACCACCGGTCGCGCGCCCTGCAGCGCCGATGATGAACGTCCAGCGACGCCTTGACCGATGGCGTGCCGAGGCCCGATTGGTTCGCTACCTTCAACTCGTGGCGCCAAGAAAACCGGGATCGTTGCGCGGTCTCGGAACCTTCGCCGGGGTCTTCACCCCCAGTGTGTTGACCATCCTCGGGCTGATCCTGTTCCTGCGGCTCGGGTTCGTGGTCGGCAACGTCGGGCTCGGAACCAGCCTGCTGATCCTGATCCTGGCCACCGGGGTCTCCGTCTTGACCAGCCTGTCGCTGGCCACCGCAGCGTCCAATCTCCGGATCCAGGGCGGCGGGGTCTACTTCCTCATCTCCCGGACGCTCGGGCTCGAGTTCGGCGGCGCGGTCGGGCTCGTCCTCTATGCCGCCATGTCGATCTCCGTCGCCTTCTATTGCATCGGGTTCGCCGAGGCCGCGGTCGCCCTGTGGGGTATCGAGTCGGCCCTGCTGGTCCGGGCAGTTGCCGCCGGCTGCCTGTTGATCCTGCTCGGCTTCGCCTGGCTCGGCGCGGACTGGGCCACCCGGCTCCAGTACGTGGTCATGGCACTCCTGGTCCTGGCCCTGGTGTCGTTCGTGGTCGGGGTCGTCCCCGAGCTGTCGTTCACCACCGCCCGGTCGAACCTCGGCCGCCCGGTCGGCGACTTCAGCTTCTGGACCACCTTCGCCGTGTTCTTCCCCGCCGTCACCGGCTTCACCCAGGGCGTTGCGATGTCCGGCGACCTGCGGAACCCGACCCGATCGATCGTTGTCGGCACCTTCGCTGCGGTCGCCGTGTCGACCGTGGTCTACGCGCTGGCCATGGTCCTGCTTGCGGCCGCCGCCGCACCGGTCACCCTGCGGGACACGACGACCACGATCATGGGCGACCTGTCGTTCAGCCACTGGACCGCCGATGCCGGGGTGATCGCCGCCACCGTCTCGTCTGCCATGGCGTCCCTGCTCGGCGCACCACGGGTCCTGCAGCGGCTGGCCGAGGATCGGATCGTGCCCCCGCTTCGACCGTTCGCCGCCGGCTCGGGGCCGATGTCCAACCCTCGGCGAGCCACCCTGTTGTCTGCCGCCATCGCCCTGATCACCGTGGCCGCCGGCGACATCAACACCGTGGCCCCGGTCATCTCCATGTTCTTCCTGGCCTCCTACGGCCTGATCAACTACGCCGCCTACTTCGAGGCCCGCAGCGCCGGCACCTCGTTCCGGCCCCGGTTCCGGTGGTTCGACCCCCGGGTCAGCCTGGCCGGGGCGGTGCTGTGCGCCCTGGTCATGGTGGCCATCAACCCGATCTCCGGGGCGCTGGCCGGCTTCGTCCTCTGGGGGATCTACACCTACCTCCAGCGTCAGGAGATCCCGGAACGGTGGAGCGACGGGGTCCGAGCCCACCACTACACCGAGGCCAGGCGCCACCTGCTTGCGCTCCGCAAGGAGGTCGACTCGGAGCGGGACTGGCGGCCATGCATCCTGACCTTCGTCCCGAACGACCAGACGAACCGGCGACGGCTGCTGAAGGTCTCGACCTGGCTCGACGGCGGGGTCGGCTTCACCACCGCGGTCCGGGTGATCGAGGGGTCGGGCCCCATCGACCGGCGGCGGGCAAGGAGCGTCGCCGCCGGGTTGGAGCGGGAGCTGACGTCGGCCAAGCTGCCGGTGTTCGGCCGGACCGTCTTGGCCGCCGACCTCCGGGCCGGGGTCCAGGCCATCATCCAATCCCACGGCCTCGGCGACGTGCGGCCGAACACGGTGGTGTTCGGCCGACCGGACCTCGGCGCGTCCAACGAGCAGGGCCGGCACCGGTACGGGGAGATCCTGCAGGAGTGCGCCCGGTTCTCGACCAACGTGGTGATCGTCCACTGCGACGACGACCGGTGGGGCCAGTTGAACAAGACGCCGAGCGCTGAGCGGACGATCAGCGTCTGGTGGTCGGATGACCGGGCCGGTCAGCTGATGACCCTGCTGGCCTGGCTATGCACCCGCGATCCGGCGTGGGCCCAGGCAACCATCGAGGTCGTCGTGCCGGTCGGCCCGGAGTCGACCCTCGATCCGGCCGAGGTCCGGACCGTGCTGGACAACGCCCGGATCGGCGCCAGGGTCGTCCGGGTCGAGGCCGGGCCGGAGGCGGTCCAGCGGGCCCACGCCGATGCCACTCTGGCCTTCGTCCCGCTCCGGGTTCGGCGAAACGAACCGCTCGGCCCGATGGAGACACCGATCGAGCAACTGGGGTCGTCCGCCTCCGTCACCGTGTTCGTGCTGGCAAGCAACGCGCTGACCATCGATGCCGAGCCGGACGATGGCGACCTGGCTCGCCACGCCGAGGCGGTCGAGGAGGCGGCCGAGGCCTGGCGCCGGGCGGACGAGCTGGACGAGGAGGCGGCCCGGCTGCTGGTCAAGGCCGAGCTGCTTCGGATGGAGGTCGAGGGGTCGACGGTCAACGGCGAGCCCACCCCGGCCCGTCGTCGGCAGGTCGAAGAGGCCGAACAGGTCGAGATCGAGGCGGCGAAGGCCTACCGGCGCTACGTCGAGCTCCGGTCCCGGGCCCAGGAACGCCAGGCCCAGGCCGATGCGCTCGACCCCGGGGTCGACGTCGAGTTGATCGACCCTGCGGCCTGGGACTTCCGACGACCAAGACCGCACACCAACGGCAATGGCAACGGCAATCGGCGGCGGTCCTCGAACGGGCGCAAGTCGGACCGCCAGGCCACCCAGCCCCGCCGAAGCTGGTAGCGCCGCTCTGGAACGGGCAACGCCGGACCAGGACCTTCGCCCCTAGGGACACCGGCGACCGCAGGTCAGGCTGGGATCATGTTCGATCGAATCCTGATCCCGCTCGACGGCTCACTCGTCGCCAGCTCGGCGCTGGTCGTCGGCGAACACCTGGCCGATCGGTGGGACGCAGACATCAAGATCCTGAGCCTGGTCCAGGCCGGCGCGTTGTCGACCGCCCTCGACCAGTCGGTCCGGACCCAGGCCGACCGGATCGCCAGGAAACGGCAGGTCGACATCCGGGACGTGAGCTACTCGGTGGTCGAGGACATCGCCCACGAGTTCGACGAGGTCGACGACACCCTGGTGGTGATGAGCACGTTGGCTCGAAGTCACGGTGCCGCGGTCCGGAGCAACGTGGCCGAAGACGTGATGCGCCACATCCGCCACCCGATGCTGCTCGTCGGCCCGGGAGACGAGCTGCCGGCCGGGTGGCCGAGCGGACCGTTCTACGTCTGCACCGACGGCTCCCCGTTCGCCGAGTCGATCGTCCCGACCGCAAACGCCTGGGCCCGGAGCCTGTCGCTGGAGCCGACGGTGTTGTCCGTGATCGACGACCGCAAGGTCCCGGCGGACATCCCGGCGGCGGCCGAGAGCAACGCGGCGGCCCGGGCGGCCAAGGGGATGGAGGCGGCGACCGGGGCGTCGGTCCAGTTCGAGACGCTGCACGGGCCTGACCCGGCCAAGGCGATCATCGACTTCGCAGAGCGGAACGGGGCGGCCATGATCGCCATGGCGACCCATGGCCGCTCCGGCCTCCACCGGCTGATGTTCGGCAGTGTGGCCATGGACGTGGTGCGGGGTGCAACCTGCCCGGTCCTGGTCGACCGGCCCTCGGTCGACATCGAGCACTGACGCTGGCTACCGGAGGGACTCACACCCCCGCAGTTCCTCGAGGCCCGTCAATCGCAGGACCTGTGCTGCGTCGACCTCGTCTGCGATCTGGATGCAGGCCGGAGCCACCAGCAGCGGGTCCTGCCACAGCCGAACGGTGCCGTCGTCCGACGCCGAAATGATGCCGGCGCCGTCTTCGGTGTAGCGGATCGTACGGACTCGATCGGTGTGGCCCGGGAGCTCGGCCAGCAGCCGTCCCGTCGGCGCATGCCAGATGAGGAGTGCGTGCTGATCATCGGTCGTGACCAGGATGCCGTTCGCCCCGTCGAAGGCGGCCGACGCATTGCCACCGGGGATCAGGAAGCTGTTGGTGGCCTCCGCATCACTGATCGAGCCGTAGTGCGCTCGGCCGGCGTCCTCGACCAGGACCAGCGTGTCCGACCCGTCGTCGATCAACAGGCGACCGAGACCATCACCTCCGAGCTCGCCGAAGTACCCCGGTGACCGGGCGACGACCTCACCGGCATCGGGATCGACCACGTCCAGGTCGCCCTCGACGGTGACGGCATGGATTCGCTCCAGGTCGGCGCTCGGTTCCGCGTCGATATAGAGGGCGTCGTCGAAGTCCGGCACGACGTAGCGAACCGACTGGTCGACCAGTTGACCGAACCCGTACTCCTGGATGCCCAGCCGTACGTCCGGCCGGAGGAACCGATCTCCCCCGAGGAAGTCGAGATCGGACAGCCGTCCGGCATTCGACACGGTGACGAGCGCGAGCAACTCCTCGTCCCCCGACTGAAGGTCGTAGCGCCGGATGCCCTGGTCGAACCCGGTCTGGGTTGCCACCCGGACACTGGACGAGGAGTCGATGCTGATCTGGAGCACGATGCTCGGCTCGATCGGGATCTCGGCGATCGGCTCGAGGGACCGAGCGTCGAGGACGGTCAGCCGGTCGGCCGCGGTCTGCACCACGATCAGACCGTCACCGACCGCGAGGCCGATCTCCGATCGGATCGATCCCAGATTGCCGATCGGTTGACTCAACGAGCCTGGAGCCTGGTCGACCACCAGCTGTTCGAGACTGGATCCGCCGGCACCGGTCTGCCACAGCTCGTACTCGCCAGCCCCGCCGACCAGAACCCGGTTGCGACCACTGACCAGTGCAGCGACCTCGACCCGGTCGCCGAAGCCGGTCAGCCGCCAGCTCTCGGTCTCCTGCCCGAGGTCCCAGCGCACGATCTCATTTGCGGTGGCGACCAGCACCCCTGCGCCGTCGGCCCGGTCGAAGACCACCGAGGATGGCGCAGCCGTGTACCCGTCCGACCGGCGGCCGAGATCGTTGCCATCCAGGTCCCAGAGCCGGAGTTCGACGTCTGCCCCGACCGTGGCCACGACGTCCCCCGATGGCGAGATCGCCACGTCCGCCACCTCCGGCAGGTTGTTCTCCTCGATCTCGATCGAGGTGACCAGCTCGCCCCGCTCGTAGTTCCAGACCGAGATCCGCTGGGGCGAGACGAACCCACCGCTGCCCTGGAGGCTGTCGAAGATGAAGGCGACCAGCGGGACATCGACGGCGATCGAGGTGGCCCGGGAGCCTCTGGGGCTGTCGACCTCGAACTGGGGCGCGACCCAGATCTCCCGCTCATCCAGGTCGAGGAACGCGGCCGAGAATGCGAACGACAGGCCGGACCCGTCCTCGGTGGCCGCCAGGCCATAGAACAGGAGATCGAGCCGGACGATCTGGCCGAGCGGGGCGACGCCTTCGCCGTCCTGGCCTCGGAACGCGATCCGATCGTCGGCGCCGATCACCTGCTGGCGGACCCAGTCGCCGGTCGACCAGGTGACGACCCCGCTGGTCGTGACGTAGATCAGCAGCCGACCGTCGCCGCTGAAGACCAGGTACTCCGAGAACCCTCCAAGTGTCGTTGTCGGGTCGGGCTGGATCGTGAAGTCGGAGACGTCGAGTTCGGTGAGCTGAGCACCGGAGCCGATGTCCTCGACGACGATCGAGTCGGACCCGTCCGGCCGGTAGGCGACGCGGTCACCGAGCAGGTCTGCACTGAACACCACATCGGAGCCGACCGGTAGCGAGAACGACCTGATCCGCTGGGAGGATCGCCCGCCGAGGGCCAGGCGGGCCTGGGCCAGCGCACTCAGCGCATCCGGCTCGGCCGGCGTCGAGGCCACCACGGCCTCGGCGGCGATCGCAACCGCGAGCGCCGGGTCGTCGGCAACCACCTCGTTGGCGACCGCGGCGATACCGAGCGCCTCGGTTCGACGTCTGGACTCCTCGGCCCGGGTACCGGCCTCCTCGGCCCGGGTGTTTGCCTCCTCCGCTTCGGTGCTGGCCGCCTGGGCCTGGACCTCGGCCTCCTCGGCCTGGACGTTCGCCTGCTCGGCCCGGAGGTCGGCCTCGGCGGCGAGATCGGTTGCCCTGGTCGCGTTCAGCCAGAGGAGGAGACTGCCGACGGCCAACCCGGCGACGACGAGCGCAGTCAACACCATGGCCTGGTTGACCCGGCGCTGACGACGGGCTTCTCGGTCGAACACCGTCCGGAACCGCCGGCGAGTCACGTGAGACACGATCCGGGCAACGTCTTCGGTCGAGATCTCGCCGGTCTCGTGCTGCTTGCGAAGGTCGAGGTAGAGCACGTCCTCGGTCGTCACCCGGGCCAGCGACGGCGGGAGGCGAGGCGCCTCGTCCCCATCTGCCCCTCGGGTCCAGACCACCCCGATCGTGCTGAGGCCGGTCGGCCGTTCGAGCCAGTGACTGACCTCCTGTTCGACCCAGGGCGAGTCTGCCGCCTCCGGCGACGCACAGATCAGCAGGTAGTTCGACTCGTCCAGTCGCTGGACCAGCTCCTCCGGTAGGTCGAGGGCAATGCCCATGTCGGTTTCATCCCGGAAGACGCGATAGCGACGCGGCCGAAAGAGCGGCTTCTCGAACCGTTCGATCGCCTGCTGTAGCTTCCGGGAAAAGTCACGGTCAGCCCGATGTGAGTACGAGACGAAGATGTCGTATCGAGTTGCATCTTCGGCCACGTTGAGGATCGTTGCAGCTCAGCGCCCGCACGGCAATGCGATGGCCTGAGCAACACTCCAGTCGTCAAGCGATCGTCGGCGGCACCTCGGGCCTGCACGGTCTAGGGGTGTATCTCTTCGGCTGGTCCCGAAACCAGGGTGTGGATATCCGCACCACGCGAGGAGGGTGACACCCTGGCCTGACCGGCGATGAGGGACAAGACTTCGCTCCATGGCCCTACGCAGGCAGGGGACGGCCGCATCGGCCAGACGCTCGGTCCGTCCCGACGACATCATCGGACCGACGATTACCGCCTTCGGGCTGCTCGCGATGATTGCCGGGGTCTACCTGACCGTGGTCGTCGCCGTCCCGCGATTGTTGTTCGGAGGCGGTGAAGATCGACTCGCCCCGCAGCTGCTGGCAACCGCCATCGTCGCCCTCGCCTTCGAGCCAACCCGGCGGTGGCTCCGGCGGAGGGTCGAGCGGCTGATCCACGGCGACCGAGCCTCGCCGCTCGACGTCCTCTCGGCCGCGACCGCCCAGCTTTCGGCCAGTGCCGACCACGGGACCGAGGCCCTTGCACGGCTGGTGGCCCGAGGGAGCGGAGCCGACCGCGCTGTGGTGTGGGCGTTGGCCGGCGAGACGATGCAACCGACCGGCTGGTGGCCGTCGGAGACCGAGACCCTGCCGGTCGCCATACCTCGCAGTGCACTGGTCTCCGAGCCACATCGAGAGGTGGCACCGGTCCGTCACGGCGAGGTCACCATCGGCGCCATCAGCCTCACCAAGCCGGCAAGCGCACCGGTGACCGATGTCGATCGCGACCTGCTGCGAGACGTGGCCGGTGGATCCGGTCTGGTGTTGCGGAACCTCGGTCTCCACGCCGACCTGGCAGAACAGGCCCGCCGGCTCCGGGCATCCCGCCGCCGACTGGTCGCCACCCGAGACGCCGAGCGGCAGCGACTGGAGCGCGATCTGCACGACGGTGCCCAACAGCACGTGGTCGTGCTCAAGATGAAGCTCGACCTGGCACGGTCCATGGCGACGCGAGGCGACGGTTCCGCGGTGGCCGATCGCCTGACCGAGCTCTCTGCGATGACCCAGGACGCGGTCGAGGCCCTCCGCGCCGTGTCGCACGGCCTCTATCCCCCTCGGCTGGAGGCCGATGGCCTGGTCCCGGCGCTGACCGGGCTCGTTGCCCCGGATGGGCTCGAATTCACCGTCGGCGCCGAGGAGGTCGAACGGTTGCCCCGCCGCCTGGAGGAGACGATGTACTTCACCGTACTCGAGCTGCTGGCCGGGATCGACGCCGCCGGCGGGGGCCGCCTCGAGGTGGGTCTGACCGGCACGCCGGGCCGGATCGAGCTGACGGCCCTGACCGACCGGACGGTCGCTCCGGCGGCGATGACGGCGATCGGCGATCGGGTCGCGGCCGGCGATGGCTCGCTGGCCGCGACGGCGAGCGACTCGGGCTGGCGCCTCGACATCGCACTGCCCGTGCACCCTGAATCGGAAACGGAGACGGTATGACCGCAGCAACCTCCTCCAGCCGGCCGTCCGTGACGGACCCGACCAGACGCCGGATCGGGCGGGCCATCGCCGGCGGATCGACATTGATCGCCGCCGTCGCCGTGGTGTCGATCGCAGCGATGGGCCGATGGGCGTTCCTGCTCGACAACGGCGTCCTGCTCTTCGCCGTCACCGCCATCGGGTTGGGCATCCTGGCGTGGGTCATGCTCGCGCCCCAACCGTCGAACACGGCGGTCTGGGTGTTCGTCTTGGCCGCCGGGTTCAGCGCCCTCGCCGTCACCGGCCAGGCGTTCCAGGCCTACGCCGCCCGAGACCTACCGGAGGTGATCGACATCGTTCGCTGGGCCCCGGCCGACCTCTCGACCTGGCTGGCGGTCGCCATCGGCCCGGCGTGGTGGGCGTGGGCTCCCGGACTCTTCCTGCCGGTCACTCTCGGCGTCCTGCTGTTTCCTGATGGCCGCCTCCCCGGGCCCCGCTGGCGCTGGTTGGCCCTGGCGAGCGTAGTGAGCATCGGCCTCATCGTTGGCGCGTTCCTCTGGGAGATGCGGCCGACGAGCACGGTCCTCTACGACTTCGGTGAGGCCGAGGACGACGACACGTTGGTCTCGCAGCTGTTCGGGATCGGCTTCGTCGGTGGGGTCGTTTGCGGGGTCGCCTCGGTCGTGGCCTTGGTGGCCCGCCACCGCCGGTCGGCACCCGAGGTCAAGCGGCAGCTCCGTATGGTCGTCGTCGGCTATCTCGGCTTCCTGGTCGGCGGGCTCGGCAGTGTGCTGGTCGACATCGTCAGCGGTGGTGGCCTCAACAACGCCGACACGCCGGTGCTCGACCGGTTGCTCCTGCTGTCCGGTCAGCTGGCTCTGCTGGCCGGGTTCGCCGTCGCCATCCTGAAGTACCGGCTCTACGACCTCGACCTCGTCATCTCGAAAGCGTTCACCGCCCTGGCGTTGGCCGGATTCATCACCGCGGGGTACGTCGGGCTGGTGGTTGGCATCGGCCGGCTGCTCGGCGGCGATGCCGACACCGCGGTGTCGCTCGCCGCCATCGCCGTGGTCGCCGTTGCGTTCCATCCGGTTCGCCGCATCGTCCAACGTGCGGCCAACCGGCTGGTCTACGGGGATCGGGCATCGCCGTACGAGGTACTGGCCCGGTTCGGTCGTCGGGCCGCCGAGTCGGACGAGGCGTTGATCGGCCGCGTGCCGGAGCTGGTCGTCGGCGGGACCGGAGCGACCAGTGCAACGTTGTGGCGACGGACCGGCGGGGTGCTGGAGGTCGTCGCCACGTGGCCGCGCACCGACGACAGCGACCGGACGGTCGCGCATGCCAGCGCCGAGACACCCGACCCGGACGCCGACCGATCCTGGCCCATCGAGCACGACGGCGAACTGCTCGGCGGTTTGACGCTGGTCGAGGCGAGGGGTGAGCGGTTGTCTTCGTCCGATGAGCGGGTGGTGACGAGCTTGGTATTGGCGCTCGGGTTGGCCATGCGCAACGCCCGCCTGACCGATCAACTCCGGGCCAGCATCGTCGAGCTGGAGGCCTCCCGGGCCCGGGTGCTCGCCGCCGCCGACGAGGCTCGCCGCTCGTTGGAGGCCGACCTGGAGCGAGGTCCGCTCCAGCGATTGGCCGCCGTCGAGGCCGGGCACCGCGCGTGCCCTGGACCTGTTGACTGCGCAGGAGCGCATCGGTCCACGCCTGGGCGCGGTCGACCCAAGTTGGATCCGCCGTCGCGTCGGCCAACGCCAGCAGCCCCAGGACAGCACCTGCGGCGCCGCGATCGAGATCGAAGCTCCGCGCGGCATCGAACTGGATCGCGTCGAGCCGCGCTGCGCGCCGCGCTGCGGCCTCGAGGTACCCGGGCTCGTCCAGGAGCCGCGCGAGCCACACGAGAGACCAGACGTGGCCTCCCTCACCGGAC
>JBCCFN010000126.1:0-14593 GCA_039029715.1 Actinomycetota bacterium
CCCCGAGCTGGAGGCGAGCTGGGAGTGGTCGGAGAAGTACGCCACCCAACCGGAGATCCTCCGCTACCTGGATCACGTCGCCACCCGTCACGACCTCCGCCGAGACGTTCGGTTCGGGACCAGGGTCGCCGGGGCGACCTGGAACGAGGGCGGCCACCGGTGGCACGTCGCAACCGATGCCGGGGACACCGTCACCGCCCGCCATGTCGTCATGGCCACCGGCTGCCTGTCCCGGCCAAAGGACCTGGACATCCCAGGTATCGAGTCGTTCGACGGCGAGATCCACACCACCGGTCGGTGGCCTCACGAAGGGGTCGACTTCACCGGCAAGCGGGTGGCCGTGATCGGCACCGGCTCGTCCGGCATCCAGTCGATCCCGATCATCGCCCGGGAGTGCGCGGAGCTGACCGTGTTCCAGCGGACCCCCAACTTCTCGATCCCGGCCGGCAACGGCCCGATCCCCGACCACATCCTGGAGCGGTACCGAGGCCGGGAGCGGGAGTACCGGGAGGAGGCACGGTGGTCCGGTGCCGGCGTGCCCGGTCACGAACGGTCCGGCCTGGCCCGCCTCGCCCCCGAGGACGAGCGCGCCGCCCGGTTCGAGGCATCGTGGAACCAGGGCGAGCTGCTGGCCATCGGCGGCGGGTTCGCCGACATCGGCAGCAACGAGGAATCGAACGCCCTGCTGGCCGACTTCGTTCGGGACAAGATCCGGTCGATCGTCGACGATCCGGCCACCGCCGAGCTGCTGTGTCCGACCGACCATCCGATCGGAACCAAGCGGCCGTGCCTGGACAGTGGCTACTACGAGACCTACAACCTGCCCCACGTCGACCTGGTCGACCTGCGGACCACGCCGATCAGCGCGGTGACCGCAACCGGCATCCAGACCACCGACCCGGACGGGGCCACCACGGAGCGGCCGTTCGACGTGATCGTGCTTGCCACCGGCTTCGACGCCATGACCGGGGCCATCGTGGCGGTCGACATCGAGGGCCGGGACGGGACGACGCTGAAGCAGAAGTGGGCAGACGGGCCGTTGACCTACCTCGGTCTGACCGTCACCGGCTTCCCGAATTTCTTCACCGTCACCGGGCCGGGGAGCCCGTCGGTGCTGTCGAACATGGCGGTGTCGATCGAACAGCACGTCGAGTGGATCAGCGACTGCCTGAGCTACCTCCGGGACGAGGGCCTCACGTCCATCGAGGCCACACCGACGGCCGAGGCCGGCTGGGTCCAACACGTCAACGACGCGGCAGACATGACGCTGTACCACAAGGCCAACTCCTGGTACATGGGGGCAAACGTCCCCGGCAAGCCCCGGGTCTTCCTGCCGTTCGTCGGCGGTGTCGGCGCCTATCGGGCCGCCTGCGACGAGGTGGTTGCCCGGGACTATCTCGGGTTCCGGCTCCGGGGTGATGACGAGGAGCGGTGCAACGACGGGGTGATCCGTCGGATCCAGCCGGACGTCAACCTGGTGCTGATGGCCATGGAACAGCTGGGCCTGCCGCCGCTGGAATCGCTCGGTCCGGACGGGGCCCGGGAGTTCATGGCCCTCTCGGCCGCCCAACGCCCGCCGGGCCCGGAGGTCGGCGAGGTCGTCGACGGTACCTGGCCCGGCCCGGCCGGCGAGCTGGCCTACCGGTGCTACCGGCCACCGACCGAGGGACCCCACCCGCTGGTCGTCTACTTCCACGGCGGCGGCTGGGTCCTCGGCCATCAGGAGTCGGACGACCCGTTCTGTCGAGACCTGTGCGTCCGGTCCGATGCGGTCGTCGTCTCGTTCGACTACCGCCACGCGCCCGAAGCCCGGTTCCCGGCCGCGGCCGAGGATGCGGTGGCTGCGGTCCGGTGGGCGGCCGACCACGCCGCCGACCTCGGCGCCGAGCCGGGACGGCTGGCCCTCGCCGGCTGGAGCGCCGGCGGCAACCTGGCGGCGGTGGCCTGCCAGGTACTGCGGGACACCGGTGGGCCGGCGATCGCCGGCCAGCTGCTGATCACCCCGGTCACCGACCACGACCCGGCCAGCCCGTCGCTGGCCGAGAACGCCGAAGGCTACGTCCTGACCCGCAGCCTGATGGAGTGGTTCTGGGACAACTATGCCGACGAGGCCGACCGGACAGACCCCCGGGCGGCACCGATCCGGGGGGACCTGACCAACCTGCCGCCGGCGGTGGTCATCACCTGTGAGTTCGATCCGCTGCGGGACCAGGGCAAGGCCTACGCCGAGGCGTTGGCGGCGGCCGGCAACCAGGCCGAGCACAAACCGATGCGAGGCCAGATCCACACGTCGCTCCATGCGGTCGACGTGGTCATCACCGGTGCGCCGGCCCGGGCGGAGATGGCGGCCGCCATCCGCCGGTTCCTGGGCGTGCCGGCGCCGGTGTAGCCGCCCATCGACCAACCGGCCGCCCGCCCGAATCTACGAAGACGCTGCCAGCCACCGACTCCGCCAACCATCGACACCGCCAACAACCGATACCGACGCAGGGGACACGACATGGCCAGGACCGACCGACCCGAGGTGACCGTCACGCAGGGCCGGCTGCGCGGCAAGGCGGCCGAGAAGGGCACCGTCTCGGTGTTCAAGGGGATCCCGTTCGCCGCGCCCCCGGTCGGCGACCTCCGATGGCGACCGCCCCAGGAGCCGGCCAGCTGGACCGGGGTTCGTGACGCGGCCAAGCACGGCCCGATGGCGATCCAGCGCGAGGCCCAGCTGGAGACGTTCCTCCGGAACCTCCTGGCCGGCCAGGGCTGGGGCCGATACCGGGTCGGGGCGCTCATGCGGGCCATCAAGTATGCACCGGGCCCAGCCCAGCGGGAGGACTGCCTGTACCTCACGGTCCGGACCCCCGACCGCTCGCCATCGGCCCGGCTCCCGGTCATGGTGTGGATCCACGGTGGCGACCACCAGGACGGCAGCGGCGCCGACCCGTACTACGACGTCAACACGCTGGCCACCAAGGGGGTGGTCACCGTGTCGATCAACTACCGGCTCGGCGTGTTCGGCTACCTGGCCCACCCCGAGCTGCGGGCCGAATCCGACCACGACGTTGCCGGCAACTACGGCACGCTCGACCAGATCGCTGCGCTCCGCTGGGTCCGGGACAACATCGAGGCATTCGGCGGCGACCCCGGCAACGTCACCATCTTCGGTGAGTCGGCCGGCGGTGAGTCAGTGATCCACCTGCTGTCGTCGCCCCTGGCTCGGGGCCTGTTCCATCGGGCCATCGCCCAGAGCCCGGCCAACAGCGGCCAGATGATCCACCTCGACCGGCCCTTCGTCAGCCACCGGGCTGCCACCGACCTGAGCGTCCGGTTCGCGTCTGCGGTTGGGGTGACCGGCGGGCGGGACCAGCTGTCCCGACTGCGGGCGATCCCGGCCGACCGGATCAAGGCGGTGGCGGCAGCCGAGGACGAGCTCGGCGGGTTCTTCCCCGTCATCGACGGCCACGTCCTGCCCCGGTCCCCGTTCGCCACCTTCGCCGCAGGCGAGCAGGCCCCGGTCCCGTTCCTGATCGGATCGAACGCCGACGAGGGCAGCCTGCTGCAGCCGGTGCTCGGCGCACCGATGATCGACTTCCGGCTCCGCCCGCTCCCGGAACGGACCCTGCAACCGGAGATCGCAGACGCCTTCGGTGACGATCTCCCACAGCTCCTCGCCAACTACCCGGGACTCGATCGGCGTGACCCGACGGCCGAGGTCGACTTCATGGGCGATCACATGTTCGGGGCCAGGGCCTACTACTACGCCCGCCACCACCACCGAGCCGGGCATCCGGTCCACCTCTATTTCTTCACCAGGGTCCCGCCAGGTCCGAAGCAGACCGCCGGGGCCTACCACGCCGCCGAGGTGCCATTCGTCCACGGGACCTCGTTGCCGATCTTCCCCATGACCGACGCCGACTGGGCGCTGTCGGCCGAGATGATCCGCTACTGGGTCGACCTGGCCCGAACCGGCGACCCGAACGGCGACGGTTCAGGAGGACCCGCCCATCCCGTCTGGCCCCGTTTCGACGAAGCGGATCCCCGGTGGCTGGTGTTCGACCACACGATCCAGTCCCACCCGGTCGACCGCCGCGAGGTCTACGAGTTGTTCAACGCCCGGACGGACCGGTTGGTCACGATGATGGCCGAAGCCACCACCTGACCGACCGGTCCTCGCCAGGTTCTAACAGAGGGCCCGGGTCGGCTGGCCACCGGTCCAATAGGTGACCCGATAGCTGTCCGCGGCCGCAACGGTCAGCGAGGTCCCGGTGTGACCACCGAGGTAGGTATCGACCCCGTTGCTGGTGGCATGCACGTAGTAGGTGCTTGCGCCGGCGTTGTCCCAGGTCAGGGTGGTGCCGTTCACCGAACAGCTGAACGGCGCCGCCGGCCCGGGGCCATCACAGGTGGCGACGGTCCGACCACCGAGCCAGTGCGTGACCCGATAGCTGTCTGCAGCGTCGGCCGAGATGCTGGTGGTCGAGAACCCACCGAGGTAGGTGTCGACCCCACCGCTGGTTGCGAAGACGTAGTACGCGCTGGCCCCGGCATCATCCCAACTCAACGTCCCGTTGTTGAAGCTGCAATCGAACGTGTCCGGCGCCGCCGGGCCCGGCCCGTCACAGGTGGCGACGGTCCGACCACCGAGCCAGTGGGTGACCCGATAGCCGTCGGCGGCGATGGCCGACATGCTGGTCGTGGTCTGGGCACCGAGGTACACGTCGTCGGTGGCGTCGAACTCGGCAAACACGTAGTACGTGCTCGCCCCGGCGTCGTCCCAACTCAAGGTCCCGTTGCCGTAGCTGCAATCGAACGTCGGGGCCACGTCCGGTCCCGGTCCGTCGCAGGTGGTGCTGACGGCCTTGCCGAACCGCCAGTGGGTGACCCGGTAGCTGTCGGCCCCGGCAACCGGCACGGCCGGTCCGGCCTGGGCCCCGAGGTAGGTCTCGGTGCCGTTGAGGGTTGCGAACAGGTAGTACTCGTTGGCGCCGGCATCGGTCCAGGCCAACGTCCCGTTTGAGGCAACGCAGGTGAACGGATCGCTGAACACCCGAACGTGGCGGTCCGGCAGATCCGGGGGAGCCGGGGCGGCCTCCCGGGCCAGGCTGGCAGACGGGTTGCCGCCGATGCCGAACGGGGTGGCCGGGATCTGGAGCCCCTCCACCGTCCACTCCGAGGTGTTGCCCTCGCCGTCGATGGCCAGGGCGTAGACGGTTCGGCCGACGGTCATCCGGGCATCGCCGAGCGACCACTGGCCGGATCCGTTGGCCTGGACGGTGCCGGCCCAGGCCGCACCCTGCTGGCCCGAGGTCGACCCGAGATCGACCGTGCCGTCCGAGGCCACCGAACCGTTGAGATACACCTGGACCTGACACCCGGCGCAGGCCGTGCCGTAGACCTCACCGGCACCGGCGCCGGTGAAGACCGGTCGGTTCAGCAGGCGGTGGGGGCCGTCGTCTGCGTCGCCGGGGTCGTCCTCGTTCTGGGCGCCGAGCGGTTCGATGTCGACGTTCAGTCCCTGGCCGTGCTTGGCGAAGTGGTAGATCTTGTCTGCGGCATCGACCGCATAGGCCTCGTCGATCGTCACCGCCGCCACCACGGTCATCGAGCCCGCCATCGCCTGCCAGCTGGTGGCGGTGTTGGTCCGGCGATAGACCGAGCTGTTGCTGTTGCGACCCCAGATCGACTGGTCGGTGCCATAGGAGACCTGCGACAGACCGCCGGCGATCTGGGCCCATGCGCCGTCCTGGTAGCGCCAGATGTTGCCACCGCTGGTCACCCCGACCGCGGTGCCGTAGTCGTAGGCGTCGACCTGGGCCAGCCCGGCCTGGGTCAGCTCCCAGGCCGTGCCGCCGGGAGGCCGGCGGTAGGTCTGGTTTGCGGAGTTCGTGCCCCACATCGAGCCGTCGACCCCGATCGAGACGTGGCTCAGCCCGCCCGGGATCCGGGTCCAGGCCCCGTTCTCGTACCGGAAGATCTGGTCGGAGGCGTTGACCCCGACCGCGGTGTCATAGTCGTAGGCGTCGACCTGGACCATCCCGCCGGAGACCAGCGCCCACGTCCCGCCGGGCTGGCGGCGGTACACGTTGCCGAGGCTGTTGACGCCCCACTGCGACCCGTCGATGCCGGCCGAGATGTGGTTGAGCCCGCCGGGGACGACCTGGAAACCGGAGGCTGCGTTGTTGTAGAAGGTGTTCTGGACCAGCCGGTTACTCAGGGTCTGCTCCGGCGGGAAGTTGGTGTGGCGGTCGGTGTAGGTCCGGTCGATGACGATGATCCCGCCACCGTCGTGGTTGGCGATGATGTTGTCCTGCACCAGGTCGTCGTGGCCGTTGACCTGGATACCTATGCCGGTGCTGGACAGGGCGGCGCCGCCGGCACCGACCCCGAGCCGGTTGGCCACGATGGTGGTCGGGCCGTTGTAGTTGTGACGGCTCCAGATCCCGTAGTTCCGGGCCGAGATGACGTTGCCGGTGATGAAGTGGCCCTGGGAGTTGTCCTTCAGCAGGATGCCGAGATCGACCTGGGAGAAGTCGGAGATGCTGTCGCCCCCGCCCATGGTCCCGATGTGGTTGCCCTGGATCAGGGCCCCGGCGGACGAGTGGGACATGTCGATCCCGATCCGCATGCCGCCGATCAGGTTGCCGTCTCCGGGATTCGGTCCGCCGATCACGTTGCCCCAGGTGCCCCACTGCACATCGAAGCCGTAGGACTGGGGCAGCGTGTCGGTGAGCGACGGGTTGAGCCCGATCACGTTGTTCTGGATGAAGTTGCGGGAGGTGGTGCCCTGCTCGATCTGGAGACCCTTTGCCGGGTTGCCGGAGATGACGTTGCGGTCGGCAAGCGCCGGGGTGCCGATCACGTTGCGGTCCGGGCCCAGCCAGATCCAGACGCCGTAGCGACTGCCGGCCACGTACTCGCCCGAGGCATCCGGCCCGATGAAGTTGCCGACGATCGTGTTGCCGTCCGCCTGCTCGTAGTGGATGGCGATGTTGTAGTCGAAGCCGGAGATGGCGAGACCCTTGACCGTGTTCTCGGCCGACGTGATCCGGAGCCCATAGGAGGTGGTCCCCTGGATCTGGACCCGAAGAACGGCATTGGAGCCGTGGGTCGCAGTGTTTGGCCTGGCATCGCCCTGGCTGTAGCCATCGATCTCCAGGTAGCCGGTGGTGTCGTAGATGGTCGGCAGATCGCTGGCGGTGGTGATCGTGTGGGTGCCGGCGCCGGGGATGTCGAAGTGGATCACGTCTGAGCCGGCCCGGGCGTTTGCGGTCTCGATCGCAGCCCGGAGGGTGCACTCGCCACCGGCGGTGGCACAGGAGCCGTCCGCCGGGGCGGCGTCTGCGTCGTCACCGACGGAGTCGACGATGATGGTCGGCGTGGCAGCCGATGCCGCTCCCCCGCTGAGCATCACCGCCACCAGGCCGAGCCCAACCGCGGCCAGCCCCATGGCCAGCAGTCGCACGATCCCGTGCGTTGTCCGCTTCCTCATTCGTCGCCGCCTTCCCGCATGTCTCGGCAGACACAAAGTTAAGCGGCCTTTGGCCGGAGGTACATCCCTCAGGGCCCGCGACTGGGTAATCAGCCCAGTGTTACAGAGCAAACCTGCCCACCTGGACGGGCGTCAGCGCCGCAGCCGGACCTACGCTTGGCCAGATGGTCCGCTCCACCATCGATCCGCCGACCGAACGGGACGCCGCCATCGCCGACACGATGGCAGACATCCGCACGATCGAAGCAGCGAACCAACCCGACGGCCCAACGACGATCACCCGAGCCGGCGTCACCGCGATCCGTGACCGGCTGCTCGAGCTGGCGGCGCAACGTGAGCTGTTCCCGCTGGCCGCATTCCCGCCGCCAGACGGCGGAGCCCGCAGTGCGCTGTACCGGCTCTCCCAGGACCCGGACGACCGCTTCGCCCTCTACGCCCAGGTCACCGATGGCCCGATCACGTCCCCACCCCATGACCACCGGACCTGGGCCGTCGTCGTCGGCTTCCACGGTCAGGAGTTGAACCGGTTCTACGACCGGATCGAGGTCGACGGTGTACCCGGGGTCCGGCAGCGAGCAGACCACGTGGTGGAGGCCGGCACCGGGGTGGCGATGCTCCCGACCGATGTCCACTCGATCCACATCGACGGACCGTCGCTCAACTTCCACTGCTACGGGCTGGCGCTGGAGCGGTTGGTCGATCGGGAGTACTACCACGCCAAGGATCGGGCCTGGAAGCCGTTCTCCTCGACCGGCGCGATCCGGGACCTGCCACGGTGACCGAGACGATCACCGCCGCCGAGCTACGACGACATCTGGCCGACCGCTCGGAGTTGGCCATCCTGGATGCCAGGGAACAGGGGGTGTTCCATCGGGGTCATCTGTTCGCCGCCGCTTCGGTCCCCCTGTCCCAGCTGGAGCTGCTGCTCGACCGGCTGGTCCCTCGCCGGACGGCCCCGATCGTCTGGTGCGATGAACGGGGTGACGCCGACGGCCTGGCCGCGTCCGCCGCTGCGGTCGCGGCAGCCAATGGATGGACCGACCAGCGGATCCTGGCCGGTGGGGTCGAGGGGTGGGCCGCAACTGGGGGCGAGCTGTATCGAGGGGTCAACGTCCCATCCAAGGCCTTCGGCGAACACGTCGAACACACCGCAGACACCCCCCGCATCACCGCAACCGAGCTCCGGCGCCTGCAGAATGACGGGACGGACCTGGTGGTGCTCGACGCCAGGACCCCGGACGAGTTCAGACGGATGAGCATCCCGACCGCCACCGCCTGTCCCGGCGGGGAGTTGGTCCACCGGATCGCAGACGTGGCCCCGGACCCGGCGACCCTGGTTGTCGTGAACTGCGCCGGCCGGACCCGCAGCATCATCGGCGCCCAGTCGTTGATCAACGCCGGGGTCCCGAACCGGGTGGTGGCGTTGGAGAACGGGACGATGGGGTGGCTGCT
This sequence comes from Actinomycetota bacterium, assembly GCA_039029715.1. Lineage (GTDB taxonomy): Bacteria > Actinomycetota > Acidimicrobiia > Acidimicrobiales > SZUA-35 > JAHELU01. The sequence goes on from JBCCFN010000126.1 coordinate 8,933, forward strand.
CGCCGACCTGGAACTCGACGGTGGTCGAGAGGTCCACGCCCCGGAACCGAGCCCGGACGCCATCGCTTGGGGCCGGGACGCTGCGGCCGAGGTCGGACGACGATTCGGGGTCCGACGCCTACCGCCGGATGAGGTCGACCGGTGGCTGGATGATCCGGACCGGACCACCTACCTGCTGGACGTCCGCTCCCCGGCCGAGTTCGAGGCCGGGCATCTCCCTGGCAGCCGATCCGCCCCCGGTGGCCAGCTGGTCCAGGCCACAGACGAGTTCGTGGCGGTCCGCAACGCCCGGCTGGTCCTGATCGACGACACCGAGGTCCGGGCAACGATGACCGCGTCCTGGCTCCGCCAGCTCGGATGGGACGACGCCGTGGTCCTGGCCGGCGGTTTGGCCGCCGCAGCCGACGACGGGACGGCCCCGGTGACCGGGCGGGCCGCACGGCCGAGCGTCCCGCCGGTACCGACCATCAGGGTCTCGGCCCTGGCCGAGCGCCTGGCCGGGACCGACGGGGCCAGCGCATCGCTGGCCGTGCTCGACGTCGGGACCAGCCTGAAGTACCACCGCAAGGGCCACATCGCCGGTGCGTGGTGGGGGGTCCGCAGCCGCCTGGGCGAGGCCCGGGCCGCCATCGGTCCGGTCGACACGCTGGTCATCACCTCGACCGACGGCCTGCTGGCGAAGCTGGCGGTTGCGGACGCCAGGGCCCACTGGCCCGGCACCGAGATCCTGGCCCTGGCCGGCGGCAACAAGGGCTGGCGCCACGGCGGCAACGAGATGGAGCCCGGCCTGACCAGACCGACCACCGAGCCCGATGACGTCTGGTACTCCCCATACGACCTCGACGAGCCGGAGCGGGCGGCGGCCATGACCGACTATCTCCGCTGGGAGACCGGCCTCGTCGAGCAGGTCGACCGGGACCCGACCGTCGAATTCCCCACCTTCTATTAGAGCGCGATCGGAGCGCCCCGGTCCGCTGCTTTGGGTGAAATCACCCAATCAACGGATCCTCATCACAAAACCCTCGCGATCCGGACCTGAAGGGGAGTTGGGCGGATTTTCGACACGACTCGACGGTCGAGATGAGTCCCATGGCGGAAGGCGACAACATGACAGATCTGCACGAGGATGCGGCCACCCACCAAGGCCGCCCCGTCGACAGCGTCGACGATGGCGACGCCGAGGGGGATGGGCGCCGCTCGACCACCCGGCGAAACGTCCTCGGTCTCCTCGCGGCCAGTGCGGTGGTTGCCGCATGTGGTGACTCGAGCGAGCTGGTCGGCGAACAGCTGAGCGCACCGACCACCTCGGGCGGCGGTACCGGCGCCGGCACCACGGCGACGACGGCGGCCGCCCGCAACCAGGTCCTCATCACCGTCGACGTGACAACCGAGCCGGTGTTCGAGACCGGGGCCGAGCTGGGCCGAGCCACCCTCCCCGTGGCGCCGAACACTGCGACCACCCCCGCGCCGGCAGAGGATTCGACGACCACCGAGGCCGCACCGGACTCGACCGAACCGCCGGCCAGCCCCTCCTCCACCGACCCGGCCCCATCCAGCACCACTCAGACGGCGGACGAGCGGCCCGAGGTTCTGGTCGTCACCGACGACCCGGCGCCCTCGACCACGGCGGCACCAACCACCACTCCGCCGACCACGACCGCCACCACTGCGGCGCCGGCACCGGCAGCGCCGACCACCAGGCCCCCAACCACGGCCAAGCCGCCGACCACCAAGGCACCGACGACCAAGCCGCCCCTCGTCGTCAAACCACCGACCACGGAAGCGCCGGCGGCCACGGTCCCGCCGACCACCAAGGCACCGGCCACCCCCAAGCCGCCAACCACCAAGGCACCGGCCACCCCCAAGCCGCCAACCACGAAGCCACCGGCCACGACGGCCGCTCCAGCGACGACCGCCGCACCGGCCACGACGGTGCCGCCGACCACCAGGCCGCCGGCGACCCAGCCCCCGACGACGAAACCCCCGGCCCGCCAGACAACACTCACCGCCGAGACAGCGGTGGCAAAGCTGACCTTCGGGCCGACCCCCGGTCTGATCTCCAGGGTCAAGGCCATGGGCCCGAAGGCGTTCATCGAGGACCAGCTGCGGCGGACCATCCCGGACGGCCGGGTCGAGCAGCAGGTCAAGACGATCGAGCCGATCCACATGAGCCCGGCCCAACTCCGCGCCAATCGCATCCGCAACTGGTGGATGCACAACTACGTCGGCCACGTGGCCGTCTACCGAGCGTCCCGCAGTGAGAACCAACTGTTCGAGATGATGGGCCAGCTGTGGATGGACCACTTCAACGTGTACCTGGACGATGACTTCCAGTACTTCATCCCCGACTACCAGGAGAACGTGATCCGTCGCCATGCGATGGGCTCGTTCAAGGAGCTGTTCAAGGCGGTGGCCCACTCCGCCGCCATGCTCCACTACCTCAACAATGCGGTCAACGACGCCTCGTCCCCGGAGACGATCAACGAGAACTACGGGCGGGAGCTGCTGGAGCTCCACTCGCTCGGGATCGACGAGAACAACCGGCAGATCTACAACGAGGCCGACGTCGAGACCGCGGCCATGATCATGGCCGGCTGGTCTGCAGACCTTGACCGCAACAGCTCGAACTACGGTCGCTTCCTGTACCGCCCGGAGTACGAGTACCGGGGCGGGGACCGGACCCTGTTGAACGGTGCCTGGTCATCGGCCGGCCTGTCCGGCAAGGCCCGCGGGGACTCCCTGCTCGAGTTCCTGGCCACCCACCCCACGACGGCCCGCCACATCGCGTTCAAGATCTGTCGACGGTTCGTGTCCGACCGGCCGTCGGCAGCGCTGGTGAACTCGACCGCCCAGGTCTTCCTGGCAAACGACACGGCCATCGTGCCGACGCTGCGCCACATCTTCGACAGCGCCGAGTTCGCCGCGTCCGGTGGCCAGAAGATCCGTCGGCCGCTGGAGTTCCAGGCCGCCCTGCTCCGGGCGACCACGTCCACCTTCTCATCGGTCGGTGAGGACATGAGCTGGCGCCGGCTCGGCGGCTACTACCTGCAGCCGGCCCGCCACGAGCCCTGGCAATGGGAGCTCCCGGACGGCTACCCGGACGAGGCGGAGGAGTGGATCGTCGCCGATGCGCTCATCGCCCGCTGGAACCATGCGGTCCAGGTGGCGGACAAGCGGGTCGGGGGTGTCGAGACCGACCTCGAACCCCTGCTGAGGGCGGCCGGCGGGAGCACCGTCGGCGAGGCGACGCAGGGCATCGCCGCCGAGTTGGGCATCGGCCCGCTCCCGGACGACGTGGTGACCGCCAACGTGGCCGCCATGGGCTACACCCCGGACCGGCCGATCGGAGACGTCGACCGCAGACGGTTCGGCCCGCTGGTCGGCCTGTTGATCGCCCACCCCCTCTTCCAGACCCGCTGAGCCGGAACCAGGAGACCTGACGATGACCACGCTCTCTCGACGTACGTTCCTCGCCGGCAGCGGGACCGTCGCAACCTTCGGGCTCGTCACGAGCTTCGGGACCTCGCTCACCCTCGCCGCCCCGGGCGTCCCCTCGGACGGGGACGTACTGGTCGTGCTGTTCCTCAACGGCGGTGCCGACGGGCTGGCCCTGACCCCACCGCTGCGGGATCCCGCCTACTACGACCTCCGGCCCCGGCTCGGCATCCCCCAGCCTGGCCAGGCCAACGGTTCGTTGCCGCTCCGGAACAACGGCAAGGTCCGGTTCTCGTCCGGGTTCGACGGCGCCTTCGGGCTCCACCCGGCGGCCAAGCCCCTGTACGACGGGCTGTGGGCCGACGGCAAGCTGGCGTTCATTCCCGCCGCCGGGTTCAAGGACACGACGTTCAGCCACTTCACGGCGGTCCAGAACGGTCAGCGGGGCTCGCTGTCGCTCGGCGTCGGTGGCGGCTGGCTCGGCCGGATGACAAACGCGCAGGGTGGTCCCGGTCCCGTGCCGTCGGTATCGCGCGGTCGCGGCACCCTGGCCGGTGGCACCGGCACGATGGGGGTCATCCCAAGCCTCGGCATGTTCAAGGGCGGGGTCTTCAACGGTCCCCGCAAGGACGCGCTGCTCGCCTCCTACGCCGGAGGGGACAGCGTGTCCGCGACCGGTCGACGGCTCCTCAACCTGGCGGACCGGTTCGCCGAGCTGGAGCACGGGCTCCGGGACGGCTACACCGACCACAAGCTGCGAAACCGGAGCCACGGCTACGGCCTGAGCTTCAGCGAGCTGGCCTCGCTCCTCAAAGCCGACCCACCGCTCGGTATCCGGGCCGCCGGGATCGAGCTCGGTCGGTGGGACCATCACGAAGCCCTCGGCCTGCCAGGCGACACCCAGGGCAACTTCCACTCACTGGTCACGGCCATGTCGGACGCGATCCAGCGGTTCGCAGAGGAGACGAACGGGCTGCAGGGCATCACGCTGGTCGTCACCAGCGAGTTCGGCCGGACCAGCAACGAGAACGGCAACCTCGGAACCGACCACGGCGAGGGCTACACCATGATGGTGGCCGGCGCCGGCATCCGAGGCGGCGTCTACGGCGACGACTTCCCGGACTCGATCGCCCTCCCGCCCGGGGCCCGGCGTGGCACCCTTCCGATCGCCACCGACTACCGGAAGCCGATCACCGAGGTGATTCGCAAGCGGGTCAAGCTGGCCAACACCTCGTCGGTCTTCCCGGACTTCACCCAATCCGGCTCGGACCTGGGCATCGCCTGAGCGACCGTACCGGCTGAGCACGATCCAGCGCCGTCACCGGATCTACCCTTGGGGTGGTGAACGGGACCAGCGACCGGTCGGGCCACCCCGATCCAACCGATGATCCGGCCACCGACGCAGCCGACGCCGCGGCGGCGGAGTCGGCGCGGCTGGCCGGCTATCGGTTGACCGGACCACCGATCCGGGGCGGCTCCGGCATCGTCCACCCGGCGATCGAGGCGGCGACCGGCCGGGCGGTGGCGCTCAAGGCCCTGGCTCCGGGTCATGACCTGGAACGGCTTCACCGCGAGGCCGAGGTCCTGGCCCGAATCGACCATCCGAACGTCGCCGCGCTGCGGGCGTTCCAGACGATCGACGGCGCCCCGACCCTGGTGGTGGACTGGGTCGACGGCGAGCCGCTGCACCAGGTGCTGCACCGGGATGGTCCGCTCGGGGCCGGGCGATCCCTTGCGGTCCTGTCCGGCATGGCGGCGGCCCTCGATGCGGTCCACGCCGCCGGGGTGGTCCACCGGGACGTCAGCCCGGCCAACGTGATGATCGGGGCCAACGGGGCGGTGACGGTGATCGACTTCGGGGTCAGCCGAAGCGGCGAGGCGGCAACGGTGACCGCGGACGGGATGCTGGCCGGGACACCCCGATACCTGGCGCCCGAGGTAATCGAGGGGGCGGAGCCGACGCCCCGCAGTGACCAGTACGGGGCGGCCATCGTCCTCAACGAACTGCTGGTCGGGTCCTGGCCGTTCCCGGAGGCCAACTCGATGGCCAACGCACTCCACCACCAGCTCCACACCGCACCGACGCCGGTGGACGAGGTCGACCCGACGCTCGGACCGGCGCTGACCGACGCCATCCTCCGGGCGCTTGACAAGGACCCGGCCCGCCGGTTCCCGTCGATGGCTGCGTTCCTCGACGCCGCCTCCGGGGTGGAGACCGCCCCGGCA
>JBCCFN010000127.1:0-14504 GCA_039029715.1 Actinomycetota bacterium
CCAACGACCGGTCGATGCTCGCAGCGGTCGCGGCCGGCGCCGGCGTCGACACGCCGGCCACACCGACCTTCTCGGACGGCACCGCCGGGGCGGTCGAGCCCGGCGCCATCACCGTCGACCTGTGCGCCAGCCTGGTCGACCGGTGGCTGACCGTCGACGAGGACCGCATCGGCCGGGCGGTCGCAGACATGATCGACGACCATCACGAGCTGGTCGAAGGTGCGGCCGGGGTGGCGTTGGCTGCGGCCGCCGATCACGCACGAACCAACCCCGGGTCGACCATCGTGGTCGTGACCTGTGGGGCGAACGCCTCGGCCGATGCGGTCCGCCGCATGCTCCAGGCCGGGACCGCGGCCGGAGCGGTGGCCGAAATCGACGAGGGCCGGCAATGATCGACGTGGCGACCGCCGGGCTTCGAGACCGGCTGGCCGGCGAGCTGCCCCGGTTGACCGACCGGGTGGTGGCGCTTGCCGAGATCAACTCCGGATCGCGCAACCCGGCCGGCGTCGACCGGGTCGGTGATCGTCTGGGCGAGATGGTCGGCCAGCTTGCCCCGGACTCGATCGAGCGGATCGAGGTCGACCCGACACCGGGCATCGACGACGCCGGGGCCGCCACCACCCATCCGGTCGGCCGTGCGCTCCGGGCGGTCAAGCGGCCGGACGCCCCGTTCCAGGTCTGCCTGTTCGGCCACCTCGACACCGTGTTCCCCGCCGACGATCCGTTCCAGGCCGTCACGGTCGACGGGGCCAGGCTGGCCGGCCCCGGCGTCGCCGACTGCAAGGGCGGGCTGGTGCTCGCGCTCGAGGTGCTGGCCCACCTGGACACCGTGCCCTGGGGGAGCGAAATCGGGTGGGAGTACCTCGTGGTGCCGGACGAGGAGATCGGCTCGATCGGGTCGAAGCCACTGCTCCGGGAAGCAGCGGCGGCCGCAGACCTCGGACTCGGGTTCGAGCCCGCACTCCCCTCCGGCGGGGTCGCCGCGGCCCGGAAGGGATCGGTCAGCGGTCATCTGATCGTGCGGGGCGTGGCCGCCCACGTCGGTCGAGCCCATCGGGACGGCCGGTCGGCCATTCTCGCCCTGTCCCGGCTGATCGCCGAGCTCGAGGCCCACAACGCTCGGGACGGGGTGACCGTCAACTGCGGACGGATCACCGGCGGCGGCGCCCTCAACGTGGTGCCGGACCTGGCGATCGGCAGCTTCAACCTGCGGGTCGAGGCGCCGACAGACCAGACCTGGATCCAGGACCGGTTCGCCGAGGCAGCAACGGCGGCCTCCGAAGACGGCGTCGAGGTCGAGTTGCGGTGGGCGTCGACCCGACCGCCGAAGGTCCGAACCCCGGCGCTCGACCGAATACTGGCCGATGTGACCGCCGCCGGTGCCGCCCTCGGCGTCGCCATCGACCCGGAGGACACCGGCGGCTGCTGCGACGGCAACGACCTCGCCGCCGCCGGCCTCACGAACGTCGACAGCCTCGGCATCGCCGGCGGCGGCATCCACAGCCCGGCCGAGTTCGCCATGATCGACTCGGTCCCACCCCGGGCCGCCACCGTGGCCGAGGTCATCCGCCGCGCCGCAGCCCGGGCGGCGGCGACACCGTCCGACCACGGCCGGCGGGACGGCTGAGCCGGTGGGCCGGGTCGCAGACGACGAGTCCGGCGGGGTCCTCCTCCGCCCGGCCGCGGCCGACGACGCAGCTGCGCTCTGGGACCTGCTCGGCCCGTCGCAAGCCGAGCTGATCGGCATGTCGTCTCTCCCCGCGTCGATCGAGGCGGCGCAGGTGGCCTGCGAGGACACGGCCACCACGGTGGCGGCACTTGCCACCGGGTCGTTCGCGCTTGCCGACGGCGAGGCCCGGCGGCTCCTGCTGCTGGCCATCGACGGCGGCGACAGCAGCCCGCACGGCGACGGGGATCGACCCTCGGGCCGGGTGGTCGGGGTGACCGGCCTGACCTTCAAACGGGCGGTGCCGAACCTCGCCGTCCGGGTCACCACCAGCGCGGATGGCCAGGGCCTGGTCATGAGCAGCTCATCCGCCCCGTGGACCCGGACCGAGCTCGACTCCTCCTTCATCGGGCCGACCGCCCGAGGTCGCCGGCTCGGCACCCTGCTGTCCCGGGGTCGGTTCATGCTGCTCCACCTCGTTCGCAGCCAGGTGCCCCAGACGGTGGCCGCCCACCTCCGGGGTCGGTTCGACCCGGACGGCTCGGCCCCGTTCTGGCGATGTTTCGGCGCAGCGTTCGCGCCGCGGTGGGCGACCTCGACCGAGGCCGAGCTGGCGCTGCTGGCCGACCCAAAGCTGCTCGACGATCTGGCCGGCCACCTGCATCCGGTGACCGCCATCGTGTTGGAGTCGCTCGGACCGGTCAACGCCGCCTCGCTGCCGGCGTTCCACCTGCTGACCGCCGAGGGACTGGTACCGAACGGGATGTACGACCCGATCGACGGAGGACCGACCGTGGTGGCCGAGCTGGTCGACACGGTGACCGGCCGGACCCGGACCCACGGTCGTGTGGTCATCGGCGGCCCGGCCCCGATCGATGCGCTGGTGTCTGTGGCCACCGTCGACGACTTTCGGGTGGTCCGGGGGCCGATCGGTGTCGCGAACGAGAGCGAGCTGACCCTCGACGAGGCGACCGCCGCCACACTCGGTGTCGGGACCGGCACGCTGGTGACGGCGGCCGGGCTCCGCCAACCGGCCGGCTGAGACCAGCCATGCCAGTCCACGACCACCGGCCCCTGCTAGCGTCCGCTGGTCGGACCAACCACTGGAGAACCCACCATGTCCCACCGCTGGACCAGGCCCCGTCGAACACTGGCTGCGCTCGTCGCCGCCACCGCACTGCTGGCTGCGGCCTGCGGTGAGGAGGAGACCGCAGCGGACGACACCACGACCACCTCCGCAGCCGAAGCGGAGTCGACGACCACCACTGCGGCCGCCGCCCAAGCCGATGCCGAGGCAGACGCGGACGGCGATGCCATGGACGAAGAGATGGACGAGGAAATGGAGGACGGCGAGGATGGTGATGCGATGGCGGACGACTCGGCCGTCGCTGATGCCGAGGTCGGTCTGTTCCTGGCCACGCTGTTCAGCCAGTTCGGGATCGAGCAGAGCGACGATGTGATCGACTGCCTCGACGGCCGCGGCGTCGACACCCAGGCCATCCCGGTCTCGGAGGAGGACGGCGTCCGCTTCACCCTCGGCCTGTTCGCCTGCGCCCCCGAGGAGGCAGGGATGGCCTTCGCCCAGGACACCCCGGTCCCGGGACTGACGGCGGAGGAGACGGGCTGCGTGATGGCCGAGACCTTCCGCTACGTCGGCGAGCTCCCCGAGGAGGAGGCGATCATCGCCCTCGACTCCGACGACATCCCACCGGAGATCGAGGACGCCCTCAGCCCGATCGTCGAATCGGTCTGCGGCGTCGACCCCGAGCGGATGCAGGCGGTGCTCGACTCCTGACCCGTCGGCCCGCCCCAGCCGTCCGGCAGACCGGACGGGACCGAGCGGGTTGACTACGATCGGCGGTCGCATCGATCGACGGCGGAGGAGCACGACGTGAGCAACGGCTACGAGCCAATCGAGACGGCGTCCGAGGACGAGTTGCGGGCGTTGCAGCTGTCGCGCATGCAGCAGTCGATCGCCCGGGCCTACGAACACGTGCCCCACTACCGCCAGGCGTTCGACGCAGCCGGCGTCGGGCCGGCCGATCTGCGCTCGCTCGACGACCTGTCGTCGTTCCCGTTCCTGACCAAGGCCGACCTCCGGGACAACTACCCGTTCGACATGTTCGCTGTGCCCCGCCGCGAGGTCATGCGGGTCCACGCCTCGTCCGGCACGACCGGCAAGCCGACCGTCGTCGGCTACACCGCGGCGGATATCCAGACCTGGGCCACCGTGATGGCCCGCTCGATCCACGCCGCCGGCGGCCGACCGGGTGACCTGGCCCACGTGGCCTATGGCTACGGCCTGTTCACCGGCGGCCTCGGCGCCCACTACGGGGCCGAGCTGCTCGGCTGCACCGTCGTACCGGTGTCCGGTGGCCAGACCGAGAAGCAGGTGACCCTGATCGAGGACTTCGAGCCCCGCATCATCCTGGTCACCCCGAGCTACTGCCTCAACCTGATCGACGAGATGGAACGGCAGGGCCTCGACCCCCGGGCCTCGTCGCTCGAGGTCGGGATCTTCGGGGCCGAGCCGTGGACCGACGGCCTGCGGGCCGAGATCGAGCAGCGGTTGGCCATCGACGCCGTCGACATCTACGGCCTGTCCGAGGTCATGGGCCCCGGCGTCGCCCAGGAGTGTGTCGAGACCAAGGACGGTCCGACGGTGTGGGAGGACCACTTCTATCCCGAGATCATCGACCCCGAGACCGGTGAGGTCCTCCAGGACGGGGAGTTCGGCGAGCTGGTGTTCACCTCGCTGACCAAGGAGGCGATGCCGGTCATCCGCTACCGGACCAGGGACCTGACCCGGTTGCTGCCCGGGACCGCCAGGACGATGCGGCGGATCGAGCGGATCTCCGGTCGGTCGGACGACATGCTGATCGTCCGAGGGGTCAACGTCTTCCCGTCCCAGATCGAGGCCGAGATCCTCAAGGTCGAGGGCTTGAGCCCCCACTTCCAGGTCGAGCTCGGGCGGTCGGGGAACATGACGTCGCTGACCGTGAACGTCGAGCCGGACCCCGAGGCCACCACCGACGCGGACGCCATGGCTGCGGCCCTGACCAACAACATCAAGGGCAACATCGGCGTGAGCTCAACGGTCACCGTCACCGCGGTCGGTTCGATCCCCCGCTCCCAGGGCAAGGCCCAGCGGATCGTCGAACGGTCCTGATCGTCCCGATGGATCGTGGACGATTGGCCGGTGCCGCCGCGGTGGTGCTGGCGCTGCTAGCCGCGGCCTGCGCCAATGTCGACCCGATCGATGGTGACGCCGCCGATCCCGCGCCACGACCGGCGAACGGCGAGTTCGCCGACGAGGCGACCATCCTGGCCATCGTCGACGATCTCAACCGGTTCTGGTCGGTGGCGGACGAGGAGCTCGGCTTCGACTACACCCCGGTCTCGCCGACCAGGGTCACCACCGGCGCCGACGGCATCACCTGCGATCGGCAACCGATCGAACCGGACGAGGTCGAGGGCAACGCCTTCGTCGACTCGGGGTGCGCCGAGGGGCTGCTCGTGGCCTACGACCCGGACTACGTCGGGGTGTCGCTGGCCAGGGCCGAGGCGGTCATGGCCCACGAATGGGGCCACGTGATCCAGGCCCAGGCCGAGCAGTTGGACCTCAGCCTCGACCCGGACGGCCTGCCGATCGATGCCGAGCTGCAGGCCGACTGCTTGGCCGGTGCCTGGGCCGCGGAGCGGGCGGACGCGGACATCGCACGGCTCCGGCAGGACACCGGCGGCGCCGGGGACAGCGACGACGTGCCGTTCGACGACCCGCACGCCCACGGCACACCGGAGGAGCGGATGGCGGCCTTTGACGTCGGGGTCGACGGCGGCCCGAGCGCCTGCGTCGACCAGCTGCTCGACGCATTGCCTGGCTGACGTGACATCTGTCGCTTGAAATAGTTAACAAGACGGTAGACATCCCAGACACTGCAGGGTATGGTGATTGCAGCGTTCGAAATACTTAACGCACACGATCATCAAATCAATCACCCGTCAGAGCCAAGGAGACCCCCATCATGGCCACCAAGTCCAAGACCACCACCACCGCCAAGAAGGCCGCCGAGAAGGTGACCGAAACCCAGGCCACCACCCTCGACCGTGCCGAGGAGTTCGCCGGCAAGGCCCAGGAGCAGTACTTCAGCTTCGTCGAGCAGGGCCAGGACGCCGCCCTCCGCGGCTACAGCGCCGTGATCGACGCCGTCGGTCGCATCCAGCTCCCCGCCGTGCCCGGCATGGACAACGCCCCCGAGCTCCCCTCGCTCCGGATCCCGACCGAGACCCTGGTCGAGATGTCGGACAACATGTTCGACTTCGCCGTCAAGGTCGTCGAGAACCAGCGTGAGTTCGCCAAGAAGGTCCTGACCGCCGCCGACGCCGGCAAGTAATCCGGACCGGGCTGAACGCTCGCCTCCCCCAATGGGCATGACATGCCGCAGGCCTCCGGGTCTGCGGCATGTTAGCGTTTGCCCCCACCGCAACCGAGCTGATCATGGCAACGAAACCAACCAAACCTGACGACGCAGCACCCGAAGAGGCAGAGGAGCTCGACGCGCTGCCGCCCGGCACGCTCGGCGCCTTCATCCGAGCCCAGCGGGAGATGGCGAACCTGTCTCTGCGCCAGCTGTCGACGATGGCCGAGATCTCGAACGCCTACCTGAGCCAGATCGAGCGTGACCTCCACGAGCCGTCACTCCGGGTCATCAAGCGGGTCGGCAACGCGCTCGGTATCGCCCCGGAGACGCTGCTGTCCCGAGCCGGCCTGCTGCCGGACGACGACGATGCTGACGCCGAGGCCGGCCCCACGGTCAGCACCGAGGCCGCCATCCTGGCCGACCCCCAACTCACCGACGATGAGAAGCAGGCACTGCTGACCGTCTACCGAAGCTACCTGGCGACCAAGAACCCGGCGGAGTGACACCCGGGCAGGGAGCCGGCTCGCGGCCCAACTAAGGATCGATCGGCGCCGGCGCCAGCACCGGAAGACGGTTGAGGACCAGCCGGCTGTCGGTGCTTCGGACCCCGCCCTCGTTCTTCATCCGCTGCAGCAGCTCGTAGAGATCGTCCGACGACGAGACCCTGGCCCGGACCCGGAAGTCGAGCGGGCCGGTCAGATGGATGCACTCGACCACCCGATCGTCGTCCGCGACCAGCCGACGGAACTCCTCCTCCGGCTCGTCGTCCCGCTGCCAGACATCGATCGACGCCTCGACCCCCCGACCGAGCGCGGCGTGATCGATCCTGGCGTGGAACCCGGTGATCACGCCGCGTTCGATCAGCCGTTGGGTCCGGGCCCCGGCCGCATTGGGGCTGAGGCCGACCAGTCGGCCGAGCTCGCGCTGAGTCAATCTGGCATCTGCTTCCAGAAGGCGGAGAATCTCACGGTCGATCTCATCCAGTACAGGGAATTCCACTGCCACGGCTCCGTTTCAGCTCGATAATCGGTGCCATCATCGGCCGGATTCGGGGGAAGATCAAGGGGTAACGAAAACCGCCCCCACACCGAAGGAGCGCACCAATGTCACCGGCGACCGAAGCCCGTATCGACGATCTGCTCACCAGCTGGTGGGCCCACGAGGAGATGCGCCGACAGGGCGCACCCCTCGCCGAGCTCTACCGGTCCTCGATCCGTCTGGACGAGATCCGGCGAGAGCTCCGCGGCTGATCACGCCATCGCTGATCCGGCCGTAGCGTCACACCACGTTGCCGTACCGGTGACGGGACCGGCTGACCGCCTGCTCCTTCACGAAGTGGAGCAGCTCCCGGCGGCCGGACGCCGTCACCGGTTCAGCGGCGACGTGGACACCGAGCCGGTTGGCCTCTACCACCACCTCGTCCTCGACCGGACCGAGGACCCGGATCCGCTCGACCGACCGGCCGGCGAGGGTGGCGGCGAACGCTGCCGCCGACTGGTCTGTGGCGTCGGACCGGGACACCGGTGTCCCGCAGCGACCGGCGGCGGCCAGGACCCGGCGGACCTCGATATCCGAGACGTCCGGTCCGACCCGGACCACCGCGCCGTCGAGGGGCCGGTACCGGAACACGTTCGACTCGCAGAACAAGTCGGTCGGATCGTGGTCACGGCCGACGTGGTCGGCCCACACCGCCTCGTCGTCTGCGATCGCCGCCGCCAGCCAGGCCTCGTCCCTGGCTGACCCGCCGTCGTTGGCGATCCAGGTCCCGAGCTGGGCCACGTAGTTCGGTCCGCCGGCCTTCGCGCCGGGCCCGACAGACGAGCGCTTCCAGCCGCCGAAGGGCTGGCGCTGGACGATGGCACCGGTGATGCCCCGGTTGATGTAAGCGTTGCCGATCTGGACCCGATCCAGCCAGGTCTCGATCTCGGCCTCGTCGAGGCTGTGGATCCCACCGGTCAACCCGAACGACGTTGCGTTCTGGATGCCGATCGCCTCGTCGAGGTCGGCCGCGGCGATCAGGCCGAGCACCGGGCCGAAGCACTCGGTCCGGTGGAACCACGAATCCGGGCGGACCCCGGCTCGGACACCCGGCCGCCACGCCCGGGGACCGAGTCGTCGAGGCTCGACCAGCCACGACTCCCCCGGCTCCAGCTCGGTCAGGGCTCGGGCCAGTTTCCCGGCCGGCTCTGCGATGACCGGGCCGACATCGGTGGCCGACTCGTTCGCCGGACCGACCTGGAGGGAGCTCACCGCATCGACGAGTTGCCGCCGGAACCGGGGCGAGTTGGCCACGTCACCGACCAGGACGGCCAGGCTGGCGGCCGAACACTTCTGGCCGGCATGCCCGAAGGCCGAGGCGACCAGATCGGCGACCGCCAGATCGATGTCCGCATTCTCGGTGATGATCAGGGCGTTCTTGCCCGACGTCTCGGCGAACAGCCGGAGGTCCGGGCGCCACGAGCGGAACAGGTCTGCGGTCTCCTGGGCCCCGGTCAGGATGACCCCGTCGACCCCCGGGTGGGATACGAGGTGACGGCCGACCTCATCGTCCGGGGTCCGGACGAACCGGAGCACCTCCGGCGGCACGCCGGCCTCCCAACAGCACTCGGCGACCAGCTCGGCACACCGGGGCGTCTCCGGGGCCGGCTTGAACATCACCGCATTGCCGGCGGCCAGCGCCGAGAGCACCCCGCCGGCCGGGATGGCGACCGGGAAGTTCCACGGTGGCACCACCAGCACCACGCCGAGCGGCTCGAACCGGGCCCGAGCATCGGTCAGCTCGATGGCCCGGTCGGCGTAGTAGCGGGCGAAGTCGATCGCCTCGGAGACCTCGGGATCGGCCTGGGCCACCGTCTTGGACCCTTCGGCGACCATGGCCGCAATCAGGTCACCCCGCCGGGCCGCCAGCCGGTCGCCGACCCGGTGGAGCACGGCCCGACGCTCGGCCGGATCGGTGACGGCCCACGCGGCTGCGGCCTCGACCGCCACCGCAACCTCGTCGTCGATCGCGGCGGTCTCGGTGACCAGGGGGGCTTCGGGACCGGTGACCGGCGCAGCCAGGATGGCGGCGGCCCACCGCCGGTTGGCCGGCAGGGTCGGATCGGTGTCTGGCTCGTTGACGAACCGGGTCCCCGGCGGCTGGACCGCGGCGGTCGGGTCCGGTGCCGGGGCTCGGCCGGGGTCGACTCGGACCTGCTGGCGCCGGGCCCCGATCGGGACCGACCACCGGTCGGCCACGGCGGTGCGGAACCGCTCGGCCTCAATGCCGAAGCGTTCCGACCCGGGTGTGAGGTCGAAGAGGTGGCGGATGAAGTTCTCGTCCGCTGCGTTCTCCTCGAGGCGACGGAACAGGTAGCCGACCGCCAGGTCGAAGTCGCCCGGATCGACCGCCGGCGTGTAGAGCAGCAGCGAGCCGGTGTCATCCCTGGCCACCCGAGCCTGGGCCGACGCCATCCCCTCGAGCATCTCCAACCCGATCCGGTCTGCGACGCCCCGGTTCGCAGCCAGGCCGGTGGCGAAGGCGCAGTCGAACAGGTTGTGGCTCGCCACCCCGATCCGGACCGCGGTCAGGCGCTCGGGGGTCAGGACCCAGTCCAGGCACCGCTTGTAGTTGGCATCGGTCTCGGCCTTGGTGGCGTACGGCGCCTGGTCCCAGCCGTGCATGGCGGCGTCGACCCGCTCCATCGCAAGGTTGGCCCCCTTCACCAGTCGGATCTTGATCTCACCGCCGGGGCGGCCGTCGACCACCCGGCGGCGACGGGCGGAGGCCCAGGCCACCAGCTCCTGAAGGACCGGGAACGAGTCCGGCAGGTAGGCCTGGAGCACGATCCCGGCGTCGACATGGTGAAGGGCGGGCTCGTCGAGCAGGGTGGTGAAGGCATCGACCGTCAGCTCGAGGTCGTGGTACTCCTCCATGTCGAGGTTGACGAAGGTCCGTGGCTCGGTGGTCGAGGCCTTGACCAGTAGTGGCCGCAACCGCTCGATGATGCGCTCGACCGAGCCTTCATGGTCCCACGGGCTGAGCTGGGCGACCACGGCAGACACCTTGACCGACACATAGTCGACCCCGGGCCGGTCGAGCAGCCGCATCGCCTCGTCGTGGCGTCTGGCCGCCTCCCGCCCCCCGAGCACGGCCTCGCCGAGCAGGTTGACGTTCGTTCCGAACCGATCGTCTCGGCGGCGTTCGAGGTGCCGGTCGAGCGATCGATCATCGGCATCGACGACCAGGTGTCCGACCAGGTCCCGCATCCGTCGCTCGGCCAGCGGCATGACGATGCCGGGCAGGATCGGCCCCAGTCTGGCCCCGGCCCGGAGCAGGAGCCGGTCGATCGGGGACAGGAAGTCCGGCAACGGTCCGCTGTTCACCAGGGCGGCAAGCTGGCGAGCCCCGGTCGGGCGGTGCTCCGGCCGGATCACCCGGTCGACGAACCGCATGGCGAACGCAACCCCGGCCGGGTCGACCACGACGCCCTGCAGCCTGGCCGCCGTTCGCCGTTCCGCCCTGGTTTCGACCGCCCGGGCCCGATCGAGCCATCCCGCCACTAGAGCGACGGTGCGGTCCGCCACCTCGGACAGGTCTCCCTGGACCTCGATCGGGTCGCCGCCGGGCGTGTCGGGACGGGAATCACTCAGCATGACCACATCGTGCCCGACCATCGCTCTCAGGTATTGGTTGGTTCGGCCGCCCCGAGCGTCGTGGTTCTCCAACCGGGGCCGGCCAGACGTTGCGGACCGGGCCGGCGTCGGGAACCCTGTTGTCGTGACCTCCGCTGATGACGATCCGGTCCCGCCCTCGGATCCACCGGTGCCTGGCGCCCCGTTCTCGTGCCAGGACGAGCTGATCGGACTGTTCGACATCCTGATCGACGTGATCTTCTGCATGAAGGACCCACACGGCCGGTATCTCGATGTCAACGCCGCCTTCGTCAGACGAACCGGGCGGACCTCGAAACGTGACGTGGTCGGTGCGACCGCGGCCGACTTCTTCAGCCAGCCGCTGGCCGAGCGATACGAGGAGCAGGACCGCGAGGTGCTGTCGACCGGCCGGCCGCTGCGGGACGAGCTCGAACTGATCCGCCGGGAGGACGGCTCGCTCGGCTGGTACCTGACCACCAAGCTCCCGGTTGCCGGCCAGAACCCATCCGACCGCCCGATCGGGCTGGTCAGCGTGTCCCGGGATCTCCGGGCACCACGATCCCAGGACGAGGTGATGGCGTCCATGACCCGGGTGGTCGACCACGTCCGAGCCAACCTGGCGACCCGGATCCGAGTCGCCGACCTGGCCGAGGCCGCCGGCTGCTCGGAGTCCCAGCTGGAGCGGCGGATGCGGCGGACCTTCGGGTTGCCGGCGACCAAGTACGTGCTCCGGGCCCGGGTCGACCGGGCCGCCGAACTGCTGACCGAGACCGACACACCGCTGGCCGACATCGCAAGCACCGTTGGGTTCTACGACCAGGCGGACTTCACCCATCGGTTCGCCAGGCTGACCAACGAGACGCCGGCCCAGTTCCGGTCGAATCAGCAGCGGGTCGCCGGGTGAGGCCTACCCGGCCAGCCATCGGCGTGTCGGCCCCGGCCATCGATCTGGCGATCGACCGTGCCATGGACGAGCGGGCCGTCGACGAGCCGGCAGCTCAACGAGGCGAGGGCCGGTGGCGACTGGCCGACCATCGGGGCCGAACGGTCGTCCTCATCTTCCACCGCCACATCCACTGACTGCCGTGCACCGCCCATGCGGTCGCCGTGCGCGACCGCCTCGACGAGTTCGGGCCGGAGGTCACCGTCGCCCTCATCACCTTCACCACCGCCGATCGTCTCCGCCGCCACCGGTCGAACACTCCCCTGCCGTTCCCGACGCTCCGGGACCCCGAACGGACGAGCTACCGGGCCTATGGCCTTGGCCGGGGCACGGTCCGGCGGGTGTGGGGCCGGCGAGCGATCGGCCGGTATCGGGAGCTGCTCACCGATGGCGATTCGGGCGCCGACAGCCGACGCCGGCTGCGGGTCCCGACCGAGGACACCCGGCAGCTGGGCGGCGACTTCGTCGTCGCCCCGGACGGCACCCTGGCCTGGGGCTTCTGGGGGGCCGGGCCGGACGATCGGCCGTCGGTCGATCAGCTGGTGGCGGCGGTGGCGGCCACCCGCTGACCGCAGCGGATGCTCAGTGGGTGGTCCGATACCGGGCCGGCGACACCCCGAGGACCCGCCGGAAGGCCTGGCGCATCGTGTGATAGCTGCCGAAGCCGCACCGGTCGGCGACCTGGACCGGCGGCAGTGCGCCCTGTTCGAGTAGCGTCCGGGCGGCGTCGACCCTGACCCGCTCGACCCACCGCCCGGGAGTGGTCCCGGTGGCGGCCCGGAACCGCCTGGCGAAGTGGCGCTGGCTCATACCGGCCCGGTCGGCCATGGTCGGAACGGTGTGGTCCGCCGCAGGATCATCGAGCACGGCGGCCACGACGGCGGCGACGCCCGGATCCTCGCCGGTCGGTCGTGCCAGCCGTTCGCTGAACTGCGACTGCCCACCGGATCGGTTGAGGTAGACCACCATTCGCCTGGCCACCGCCCGGGCCAGGTCCTCGCCATGGTCGGCGGCCACGACGGCCAGAGCCAGATCGATCCCGGCCGTCACGCCGGCCGCGGTCACGACCGGGCCGTCCACGACGTAGAGCTCGTCCGGGACGACGGTCACCGACGGGTGGTCCTGGGCCAGCCGGTCGGCATAGGCCCAGTGGGTGGTGGCCCGTCGTCCAGCCAGGAGCCCGGCCGCGGCCAGGACGAACGAGCCGGTACAGACCGAGAGGATCCGGGGCGCCCGTTCGGCGGCCCCGGCCACCGCCCCGACCATTCGCCGATCGGCCAGGGCGTCGAACACACCACGCCCGCCACCGACCAGAACGGTGTCGACGGTCGGTAGCAGGTCCTCGGCTGCACCGTCGACCTGCAGCGCAATCCGGGACTCGGTGACGACCGGACCGACACCGTCCCCGGTAACGACAACGCTGCGATACAGCTCTCTGCCGGTGAGCTGGCCCGCGGTCTCGAACACGTCGGACGGCCCGACCAGATCGAGGGCGCAACACTCCCGGTAGCCGACGAGGGCGACCTGGACCGGTCCGGTATCGACCGGCCGTGCGAGCGCCGGCACCGTGACCGAAGCCGAAGCCGAAGCCGGGGCCGGGGCCGGGGCCGGGGCCGGGGCCGATGATGTGATGGTGCTCGGGCGGCCCATCACCAGATGGTACCGAGCGGTGATGGCAGAAATCCACCAGACTGTGTCATTGCAGACAGTGGCCGGCCGAGGCACCATCGACGGCATGACCCAGCCCCGACACCTCGACCTGAGCCACGTCATCACCCCCGGTATGTCGACCTACCCCGGCCTGCCGACCCCGTCGATCGCCCCCCATCTGACCCGGGAGGCGGCCGAGCAGGCCTACGGTCCCGGCATCACCTTCACCATCGATGTCGTCACACTGTGTACCAACACCGGGACCTACCTCGACGTGCCGTTCCACCGCTTCGCCGACGGCCACGACCTGACCGGGCTCTGCCTGGACCGGGTGGCAACCGTCCCGGCGATCTGCCTCGACCGGCGAGGGATCGAGCGGATCGAGCTGACCCCGGACGAGCTGTCGCCGGATCGGGTCGGGCCGCTGGACGGGGTCGCCGTGCTCGTCCACACCGACCACGCCCGCCACTTCGGGACCGAAGCCTATGCCACCGACCACCCCCACCTGACCGAGCGGTCGGCCGAGCTCCTGGTCGAGGCCGGTGTGGCCTGCGTCGGGATCGACTCGCTGAACATCGACGGCACCTCGACCGGCGAGCGGCCGGTCCACACCACGCTGCTTCGGGCCGGCATCCCGATCGTTGAGCACCTGACCGGCCTTGGCGACCTGCCGGCACGGGGGTTCCGGTTCACTGCGGTCCCACCGAAGATCGAGGGGGCCGGGACCTTCACCGTTCGAGCCTTCGCAACGATCGGCTGACCTGCGCTCCAGACCGGCAAGCGACCGGACCGCCAAGAAACCTGGGCCGGTCAGACCTCGGGCCGGCGGAGCGTGTCGAGGATGGTGTCAAGCCGCCGGACGTCGGTGGCGTCGAGGCGGCTGAACATCTCGACCTCCAGGTCCCGGAGATGGGTGGCGACCGCGGCCTCCAACGTGGCCAGCCCGACGGGCCGAAGCTCGACCAGCTGGACCCGACGGTCGGACGGGTCGTCGACCCGGCAGACCAGGTCGGCCTCGATCAACCGATCGACCAGCCGGGTCAGACCGCCGGTGGACAGCGCGAGCTGATCGGCGAGCTCCCCCATCTTGAGGCGACCGGCCTCGGAGCGACCGAGTTGCCCCGGGAGCGCATCTGGCGCAACACCGGACCGGAGACGCTGGTGCTGATCACGTGCGGCGGCGACTTCA
>JBCCFN010000128.1:0-14446 GCA_039029715.1 Actinomycetota bacterium
ACGATGCCGCCGACAGTTGGCCAGTTCCGGTAGAGGACGGCATGTGTGAGCGTATCGGATGATGGTCTCAATTCGCCTTCCACAACCTTTCCTTCCAGGTCTACCACTACCATATCGTTCACGCGCAATTTTGCGTAAGGAACGCCGCTGGGTTTGATCGCAAGAACTCCCCGGTTCCGGTCCACCACACTGGCATTGCCAAAAGTAAACAGTACCAGACCCAAAGCAGGCAACTGCATATTGCCTTCATAAGCCTCTTCCTTCAAATCGTGGTATTTACTCTTCATTCCGTTGTTGTTTGTTCGATGAATTGCCCCAGCTGTAGTTATTTACGATAATGCACCTCGTATATCGCTGCCTTTTCAGGATCCGGGGTATACAACGCATCGAATCCTTGTCCCATCTTTTCCATAGCCTCTTCAACACGCGAATAAAGCCCTGCGGCCGTAGCGGCAAACATGGCTGCACCCAACGCGCAGGTTTGTTCGGATTTGGCGATCTTAATCGGCCGGTTAAGGATATCGGACATGGTTTGCATAATGTAAGGAGACTTTTTGGCCACCCCTCCCAGGCCGATGATCCCTTTGATCGGAATGCCTTCATCCTGAAAGCGATCCACAATCTTTTTGGCGCCGAAACAAGTGGCTTCCACCAGCGATTTAAAAACCCTTACTGCATCGCTGCCCAAATTTAGCCCAACGATGGCACCCTTTAGCAGTTGGTTGGCATCCGGAGTTCGGCGTCCGTTAAGCCAATCTAAAGCGGTTTCAGTGGTTTCGATTGGGGAAAGAAGGCTGGCCTGTTCAGAGAGTTCCCGCAAAATGCCATCCAGCATTTCTTCCTTCAATTGATTCTTTGTCTGTTCGTCCACCAACCGGGTCTTGACCAACAAGTTTTCCACGGGCCAGGCCAGAAGGTCTCGAAACCAGGCATACACATCGCCGAAAGCAGATTGGCCTGCCTCCAGGCCCAGCATTCCGGGAATGATGGAGCCGTCGACCTGGCCACAGATTCCCTTCACCAATTTGTCGCCGACATCCCTATTGGGAGCTACCAACATATCACAGGTAGAGGTCCCCATTACCTTGCTCAGGAAGTATGGCTCGATTTGCCCTCCGACTGCGCCCATATGCGCATCAAAAGCACCTACGGCCACCTTTACCCCGGTAGAAAGCCCCAAGCGATCAGCCCATTCCACGCTCAGGTTACCGGCGGAAATATCAGAAGTGTGGGTCTCCTCGTAAAGCCTTGATCGCAACCCCGACAATGCAGGATCCAGGCGGTCCAAAAAGACCTGGTCCGGCAACCCACCGAAATCCGAGTGCCACATGGCTTTATGGCCGGCCGAACAGCGGGATCGTTTCATCTCCGCAACTTTGGTTCCTCCCGTTAGCAAGAATGGGATCCAGTCGCAGTGTTCCACCCAGGAATAGGCTGCTCTCCCCACTGCCTGATCCGAGCGCATAATGTGCATGGCCTTGGCCCAGAACCACTCCGAGGAGTAGATTCCCCCCACATATTTGGTAAAATCCATTCCTCCCCAGGAACGCGCAACAACATTTATTTCCTGGGCTTCGCGAACGGCCGTATGGTCTTTCCAAAGGACGAACATAGCATTGGGGTTGTGTTCGAATCCCGGCAGTAAGGACAAGGGCTTTCCAGTTTCATCCACAGCCACCGGGGTCGACCCGGTCGTATCTACTCCTATTCCCACGACTTCAGCTGCCGTCCCTTTCGGGGCCTGTCCGCGAACGCCCGTTGTATCGATTGCACTCCTGACACTGGATCCCCGTCCGCAGGTGGTGTGGGACCGAGTGTACCGAGGCTCGGCCGGAGCGTCAGAACCCCGTACGGGAGTGGGCGCCGACCCCGCTGCCGAACACCACGTCTGCGGTGACCAGCGCGGCCTCGGATCCGGCCAGGCGGGACCCGGTGGCCAGCCGAGCGGCCGGCACGCCGAGCAGCAGCGGCCCGAGGGCGGCCCGCCCGACGACCAGGTCCGGTGGGTCATCGGACGGGGTGACGGTGGCAGCACCGCCGTCGACCGTGATGGCCACCGTCTCGGCCGGGGCGGTTGATGGACCGACCCGGACCTCCTCGGTCACGCCGATCACGACGCGGCCGTCCGCCCGGTAGCGGCGGGCCTCGAAGCAGCGGGCGATGTCTGCCACCTTGAGCCACAGCCCGTCGTTCAGCTCGACGGTCCGCAGCGCCCGCTGGTCGCTCAGCAGGAACGGCAGCCGATCGTCCGGCGCCACCGCCCCGAACGAGCTGATCGGGCCGACCAGGTCGATCGACAGCACCAGGTTCCACAGCGCCAGATGGGCCTGGGGCGTGACGGCGATCAGGTCCGACAGGTGGAGGGTGTGGGCCGGGTGGCCGTTCTGCCACGCCGGCTCGACCGACCAGACCGCGTAGCCGTCGGCATGGATGGCGGCCGGGTTGGCCTTCTTGGTCGAGATCGCGTTCTCCCGGAACAGGGGCTCGGAACGTGATACCTCACCGGGCTGGGTCAGCCGGTACCGGTCGTAGATGGCCTGCAGCTCGTCGACGTGGTCTGCCGCGTCGATCAGGCGGACCGGCTCCGGCTCGAGTGACGGGTCGATGGTTGCCCGACGGCGGTCGAGCTCGATCACCCGGCGGTGGCTGGTGATGCCGTAGCCGAACCGCTCATAGATCGGGCCCTCGCTTGCGGTCAGGCCAAGGGCCGGCTCGTCTGCGGCCACCGCCAGGTCGTCCAGGCCGGCCATCAGCCGCCGCAGGAGGCCCCGGCGGCGGTGGGAGGCGGCAACGCTGACCCAGGTCACCCCGGCCATCGGGATCGTGCCGCCACCGTGGAGGGTCAGCTCCATGGCGTAGCTGCCGGCGGCGCCGACCAGGTCGCCGCCGTCCTCGGCCACCAGGAACCGGTCGAGGTCGAGCAGCCCCTCCGGCAACTCATCCTCGGGCGACTTCTCCATGATCCCGAAGTTCCGGAAGTCGAGGGCGACGATGGCGCCGTGGTCGTCTGCCGTTGCCGGTCGGATCGTGACGTCCATGGCGGCGATGCTACCGGTGCGGGCGCCGGCCGCCCGTCGAATTACCGGCCGGCCGGCTCACCGATCGGCCAGGACCGCCAGGCCGGCTGCCCGCTCGTCGGGGTCGAAGCCCTGGACGACGGCGGTGAAGTCGGTGGCACCGGCCTCGGCGATGGCGTCCAGCCCGTCGGCGACCTGGGCCGCCGAGCCGATCAGGGAGATGTCCGCCGGACCCTCGACGCCCTCGATATCAAGCATGGCCCGATACGAGGGCAGCTGGCCGTAGATCACCAGGGCCTTGGCGATCAGCTCCCGGGCCTCGTCCGGCCGGTCGGTGACCCATACCGGGAGGCTACACACCACCCGGGGCGTCTGCCGGTCGGCCCCGGCGGCCGCATCATTGATCTTCGGGACGATCTGGGACGCCAGGGTCTTCGGGCCGACGCACCACAGGATCGTGCCGTCGGTCCGACGGCCGGCGATCTTCAGCATCTGGTCGCCGAGCGCGGCCAGCATCACCTTCGGCGGTCCGTCGGTCGGCCTGGCCGCCTCACCGACGAAGGACCACACCTCGCCCTCGTACGACGAGGCCCCGGTGGCCAGCAGCTCTTCCAGGACGCCGAGGTAGTCCAGCATGTGGCGGATCGGCTTCTCCCAGGTCATCCGCCACCGGTCCTCGACCGAGGGCTTGTGGGCCAGGCCGATGCCGAGGACCAGGCGGCCGCCGGTGGCGGCCTGGGTCGTCAGGGCCTGCGCCGCAAGGGCCTGCGGGTGGCGGGGCCAGGTCGGGATCACGGCGGTGCCCAGCTCGATCGAGGAGGCGGCGGTGCCGGCGACCGAGAACACGGTCAGGGCGTCGACCAGGCCGGTCTGGGCCAGCCAGTAACTGGCCAGGCCGGATGCCTCGGCGTTGGCGATGTCGGCGGTGAGGGTGCCGAGGTCTGGGTGGGCGAGCAGCCCCGAGCCGTTGATACCGATGTCCATGGCCAGACCGTAGGGGACCGGGTCGACGGCTGCATCTTTGCCACTCGGGCCCGGCGGTCGGTTGGCCGATCGGGTTCAGCGGGCGGCGACCACCGCGTCGGCAACGGTGCCGACCGCAGCGTCGACCGCGACCCGCTCGGTCTCGCCGGTGGCCCGCAGGGTCAGCTCCACCTCACCGTCGGCCAGGGCCTTCGGCCCGAGTGTCAGCCGGTAGGGGATGCCGATCAGCTCGGCGTCTGCGAACTTCACCCCAGCCCGGGCATCCCGATCGTCGAGGAGCACATCGATGCCCCGGGCCCGGAGGCCGTCGTAGAGCCGCTCGGCTGCGCCGAGGGTGTCTTCGTCCAGCTTCAGCACGGTGATCACCGCCTCGTAGGGGGCAACCGCCACCGGCCACTTGAGGCCCTTGTCATCGTGGTAGGTCTCGGCGATCGTCGCCATGTTGCGACCGATCCCGATGCCGTAGCTGCCCATGATCACCGGGACCTGGTTGCCCTCGGCGTCGGACACCGCAATGTTGAACTTCTCCGCATACAGCGTCCCGAGCTTGAAGATGTGGCCCGCTTCGACGCAGCGGATCATGTCCAGGTTGGCCCCGCACAGGGGGCAGGCCTCGCCGGCCGCCACCTCGCGGAGGTCGGCCCACTGCTCGACCGAGATGTCCCGGGCGATGTCGACGCCCCGATAGTGCCAGTCGTCCTCGTTGGCGCCGGTGGTCAGATTGGTCCGGCCCTTCAGGGCCTCGTCGGCGATGATCTTGAGGTCGGTCACGCCGACCGCGCCGAGGCTGCCCGGCATGGCGCCAAGGCTGGCCTTCGCCTCGTCCGGCGTTGCCGGGCGGATCTCGATCCCGCCGGTGGCGTCGATCAGCTTCTGGAGGTTGAGCTGATGGTCGCCCCGGACAAGGGCCAGCACGACCGACCCGTCGATGACCATGACCATCGTCTTGATCTGGCGATCCGCAGCGGCTCCACCCTCGATCTGGGCCAGCGCGGCGATGGTCCGGACCCCGGGGGTCGGGAACCGCTCCGGGGCTGCCGGCGGGGCCTCGTCGGCAACCGGCGGCAGGGCCGAGGTCGCCTTCTCGATGTTGCCGGCGTAGTCGCACTTCGGGCAGACGATCACGTCGTCCTCGCCGGCCGGGCAGGGGACCATGAACTCGGTGGAGTCCTTGCCGCCCATGGCGCCGTTGCTTGCCTCGACCGGGATGGCGTCAAGGCCGAGCCGCTCGAAGATCCGGGCGTAGGCCCTGGCATGGGCGCTGAACTGGGCGTCGAGACCCTCCCAGGTGGTGTCGAAGCTGTAGGAGTCCTTCATGTGGAACTCCCGAACCCGGAGCAGGCCGCTCTTGGGGCGAGCCTCGTCCCGGAACTTGGTCTGGATCTGGTACCAGGCCTGGGGTAGCTCCTTGTAGGAGGTCAGCTCGGTGGCGACGGTGGCGAAGATCTCCTCGTGGGTGATGCCGAGGGCGTTCTCGTTGCCTCGCCGGTCGGTCAGCCGGAACATGATCTCGCCCATCGTGTCCCACCGGCCGGACTGCTGCCAGACCCCGGCGGGGTGCATGGTCGGGAGCAGGAACTCCTGGGCCCCGATGGCGTCCATCTCCTCCCGAACGATGTTGGCCACCTTCTGGCTGACCCGCCATCCGAGCGGGAGCATCGAGTAGTGGCCGGCGTGCAGCTGGCGGATGAATCCACCCTTGACCAGCAGGGCGTGGCTTGCCGCCTCGGCATCGGCCGGTGCGTCGCGCAGGGTGGGAATGAAGAGCTGGGACCAACGCATGGCCACCAACCTACCCAAGTTCGGGCCGCTCCCTGGCCGGATTCCGGCCCGGACGCATGGCCAAGAATGGCCAGTCGGGACCGGTGGACGCTGTGCCAGACTGCGGCGATGGGATCGCTGCTTGTCGTGACCGGACCGCCCGGCGCCGGCAAGTCGTCGGTCGCGGCGCTGCTGGCCGCCGATTCAGACACCTCGGTCCTGGTGGAGGGCGATCGGTTCTTCGAGTTCCTGGCATCCGGAGCGATCGAGCCGTGGCAGGCCGCGGCCGACCACCAGAACCGGGTCGTCACCGAGGCTGCGGCCCTGGCCGCCGGGCGGTTCGCCGCCTCCTACGACACCGTGTACGACGGCGTGGTCGGGCCGTGGTTCCTCTCGGCCTTCGCCGCCGCCACGGGGCTGGCCGAGCTGGCCTACGTGATCCTCCTGCCACCGGTCGAGACCTGCGTGACCCGGGTTCGGGGTCGGATCGGCCACGGGTTCACCGACGAGGCGGCGACCCGGTCGATGCATCGATCGTTCGCCGCAGCCGAGATCGATCGGCGTCACGTCCTGGCCGATCGGTATCCCGATCCGCAGGCGGCCGCAGCTGCGGTTCGGGTGGCCCGGTCGGCGGGGCGACTCCATCATCGACCGAGCTGAACACGCGACCCGGTCGGCCTCTACCCTGGGATTGGGATGCCGGCCGCCGGTCGGCTTCCACTATGTGGAACGGTTCCGTATAGTGGTCGAACACGGCCCGCTCGGCTACCACCGACTCGGAAAGGCGCCCCGCCATGGACCTGAAGAACGGCAGCGGACCCCGGAGGAGGAAGGACCGTCGGTCGGTCCCTCGGCCCCGGTTGACCACACCGTTGGTACGGGAGGACGGGGCGTTGCGACCCGCCACCTGGGACGAGGCCCTGACCAGGGCCGCAGACGGCCTCCGGTCGGTCCGGGACGATCACGGGCCGGAGGCGATCGGGATGTTCAGCTGTTCGAAGTCGACGAACGAGATGAACTACGCGGCCCAGAAGTTCGCCCGCTCGGTCATCGGCACCAACAACATCGATTCCTGTAATCGAACGTGACACGCTCCTTCCGTCGTCGGTCTGGCGACAGTCTTCGGAGCAGGCGGCGGTACCTCGTCCTACAAGGAGATCGAGGAGACCGACGTCATCGTCCTGTGGGGTTCAAACGCCCGTGAGGCCCACCCGATCTTCTTCCACCACCTCATGACCGGACTCGACAACGGGGCCTCGATGTATGCGGTCGATCCTCGGCGGACCTCTTCGGCCAAGTTCGCAGATCTCTGGCTCGGGTTGACCGTCGGGACAGACATCGCCCTTGCCAACGCCGTCGGTCGGGAGATCATCGCCAACGGCTGGCAGAACCAGGCCTTCATCGACCGGGCGACCACCGGCTTCGAGGCCTACCGGGAGGCCGTCGAGCCCTACACCCTGGCCGCGGCGTCCGAGATCACGGGGGTGCCGGCCCAGGCCATCGCCGAGCTGGCCCGGGCCTACGCCACCGCGGACACGGCCCAGCTGTTGTGGACCCTCGGCATCACCGAGCACCACAATGCGGTCGACAACGTCCTCGCCCTCTGCAACCTGGCCCTGCTGACCGGCCACATCGGCCGCTGGGGCTCCGGCCTGGTCCCGCTCCGGGGTCAGAACAACGTCCAGGGCGGCGGTGACATGGGTGCGCTGCCGAACAAGCTGCCCGGGTTCCAGGACGTCGTCGACCCCGAGGCCCGGGCCCGGTTCGAGGCGGTGTGGGGGACCCCGGTCCCGCCCGATCCCGGGTTGCATCTCACGTTGATGTTCGAGGCGATGGAGGAGCGGAAGCTCCGGGCCGTCTACTGCATCGGTGAGAACCCGGCGGACTCCGAGGCCGACGTGGCCCACGCCCGCAAACTGCTTGCCGATCTCGACATGCTGATCGTCCAGGACATCTTCCTCACCCGTACCGCCGAGCTGGCGGACGTCGTCTTCCCGGCCTCGGTCGGGTGGGCTGAGACCGACGGGACGGTCACCTCCAGCGAGCGCCGGGTCCAGCGGGTCCGGGCCGCGGTCCCGCCACCGGGCGAGGCCAGGGACGACATCCAGATCATCGGTGATCTGGCGGCCCACCTCGGCGGCCCGTGGTCGCAGCAGACCGCAGAGGAGTTGTGGGACGAGCTCCGCAGCCTGTCCCCGCTGCACGCCGGGATGAGCTGGGACCGACTCGAGGCCGAGGGTGGGCTGCAGTGGCCGTGCCCGTCCGACGACCATCCGGGCAGCCCGTTCCTCCACGGCTGGCTCTGGGAGGACGACCTCGGCGGTCGGTCCGGGGCCCCGTTCAACGTGGTCGAGCACGAAGGACCGAAGGAAGCCCTGACCGACGAGTTCCCGCTGCGGCTGACCACCGGTCGAGCCCTCGACTCCTACAACACCGGCGTCCAGTCCGGTTCCCTGGCGTCGCCGATCCGCTACGGCGACGCCATCGACATCAACCCGGCCGATGCGGCGGACCTCGGGGTCAGCGACGGCGAGACCGTGCTGGTGTGTTCGGCCCGGGGTTCGATCGAGATGCCGGTTCGGATCCAGCCGGACCTCCCGGTCGGGCTGACCTTCACCACCTTCCACTTCCCGGAGCTGGTCGACGTCAACCTGTTGACGAACGACGCCTGGGACAAGCGGTCCGGGACGGCCGAGTTCAAGGCCGCCTCGATCCGGATCGAGAAGCTCGGGGCCGGTGGCTGATCTCTACATCGGGACCGATCGGCCGACCGATTCGGAGCGGGCCGCAGTGGACGCCGTCGTCGACGGCTCCACCCTGGGGCCGGCGCTCGTCATCGAGGACGAGCGGATGGTCCGCGGCGGCTCAACCAGACGCCATGCCAGACGCCACCTGCTGTTGCCGGCACTGCATGCCCTCCAGAACGAGCGGGGCTGGATCAGCCCGGGCGGGCTGAACCATGTGGCCGAGCGGCTCCAGGTACCGCCGGCCGAGGCCTACGGGGTCGCCACGTTCTATGAGTTGTTCCGGGTCGAGGACCCCGGCCACAGCGATGACACGGTCCACGTCTGCGTCGACGCTGCGTGCCAGATCACCGGGTCGGCGGCCCGCCTGGCCGAGCTGCGGGCGGCCGGGACGCCGGTTCACGCCTCGCCCTGCCTCGGGCAGTGCGAGCGGCCGGTGGCGGAGTTCATCCAGGGCCGGGGCCGACCGGATCGGGTCCCGGCCGACGACCGGCCGGTCGCCCCCATTCGCCAGGCCGGCGTCCCGGGACTTCGGCTGCTCAGGCGGATCGGATCCGCAAACCCGGTCGACCCGACAAGCCTCGAGTCCTACGTCGCCGCCGGCGGCTACCGGGCCCTGACCGCGGCATTCCAGCGCGGGCCGGACGGCGTGGTCGAGGAGGTCGTCGCCTCCCGGTTGATGGGCCGGGGTGGGGCCGCATTCCCGACCGGGGTCAAATGGCGGGCGGTCGCGGCCGAGGGTGGCGAGAAGCACATCGTGGTCAATGCCGACGAGTCGGAGCCGGGCACGTTCAAGGACCGGACCCTGATGGAGCGGGACCCGTTCGCCATCATCGAGGCGGCGACGATCGCCGGATACGCCGTCGGCGCCGACCGGG
The DNA here is from genome assembly GCA_039029715.1 of Actinomycetota bacterium. Taxonomy (GTDB): domain Bacteria; phylum Actinomycetota; class Acidimicrobiia; order Acidimicrobiales; family SZUA-35; genus JAHELU01. The sequence continues at coordinate 9,385 of JBCCFN010000128.1, forward strand.
GCTGGATCTACATCCGGGGCGAGTACCCGCTCGCCACCGCGCGGCTGGAGGCCGCCATCGATGCGGCCACTGCGGCCGGCTTCCTCGGTCGGCGGATCGCACGGTCCAGTTTCGACTTCGAGCTCGAGGTCCGGCGGGGCGCCGGCGCCTACATCTGCGGCGAGGAGACGGCGCTGTTCAACTCGCTGGAGGGGTTCCGGGGCGAGCCGCGGCAGAAGCCGCCGTTCCCGACCACCAATGGTCTGTTCGATCGGCCGACCGCCATCAACAATCCCGAGACCCTGCTCAACGTCCTGGACATCGTCCTCGACGGCGGTGCGGCCTACGCCGGCATCGGCACCGAGGGGTCGACCGGCTCCAAGCTGTTCTGTCTCAGCGGACACGTGGCAAACCCCGGGGTGTACGAAGTGGACTTCGGGGCGACCCTCGGCGAGGTCCTCGACCTGGCCGGTGGGGTCACCGGCACCCTGCGAGCGGTCCTGCTCGGTGGTGCGGCCGGCAGCTTCGTCGGACCGGCCGCACTCGACATGCCGCTCACCTTCGAGGGCTCCCGGGCCGCCGGGGTGTCACTCGGATCCGGCGTCATCATGGCCTTCGACGACACCGCGGACCTGCCGGCGGTGGTGGCCCGGATCGCCGAGTTCTTCCGGAACGAGTCGTGTGGGCAGTGCGTTCCCTGCCGGGTCGGGACGGTTCGTCAGCACGAGCTGCTGCTCGGCGGCGGGGTCGGGACCACCTCCCCGGTGTCGCTGAACGGCCACGTGTCCCTGCTCGACGAGATCGACCGGGCCATGAAGGACGCCTCGATCTGCGGCCTCGGCCACACCGCAGCCACTGCGGTCCGCTCGGCCATCGACCTCGGCCTGCTCGACTCGACGTCAGGGGGATTCACGTGACAGACACCGACGGCACCGTCGTGACCGAGACGCCCGTGACGTTGACGATCGATGGCACAGCGGTCACCGTCCCGGCCGGGGCCAGCGTCCTCGACGCCTGTCAGGCCGCCGGGGTCGACACCCCGACGTTGTGTTACGCCCCGAATCTCACGCCGGTGAACGCCTGCCGGGTCTGTGTGGTCGAACAGGAGGGATCCCGGACCCTGATCCCGTCGTGCTCCCGACCGGCCGAGGACGGGATGGTGATCGGAACCGACACCGAGCGGGTCCGCCACAGCCGGAAGATGGTGCTGGAGTTCCTCGGGTCCGGGGTCGACCTCGACCAGGCGGATGACCTCCGTCCCTGGATGGCCCACTACGGCGCCGACCCCGACCGCTACGGGCCCGATCGGGCCGTCGTCGAGGAACCGGTCCGGATCCAGGACGACCTCTACATCCGGGCCTACGACCGCTGCGTGCTCTGCTACAAGTGCGTCGAAGCGTGCGGCGATGACGCCCAACACACCTTCGCCATCGCCGTCGCCGGGCGTGGCTTCGGCGCCAGGATCAGCACCGAGTTCGACACCGAGCTCCCGGACTCGGCCTGCGTGTACTGCGGGAACTGCGTGGCGGTGTGCCCGACCAACGCCCTGCAGTTCACCACCGAATTCGACCTCCGCAAGGCCGGGGACTGGCGACCGGAGGAGCAGACGGTGACCACGACCGTGTGTTCGTACTGCGGGGTCGGGTGCAACCTGGAGCTCCACGTCCAGGACGAGACCATCGTCAAGGTCACCTCGCCGAACGACCACGACGTCACGTCCGGTCACCTGTGCATCAAGGGCCGGTTCGGCTGGCAGTACGTCCACGGTTCCTGACCGGACCTGCCCTAAGCTCGTCTGGCACCGCCGCATCATCGACTGCCCGGGACCGGCCGCACCGCCGCCGCGCCGTCCTCCCGGGCGCCCTCGTCGTGGCTCGCCACCTCGATCCCCACCCGGAGCACCCCTTGTCGACCTCCTCCGAGGCCAACCAGTCTCGCGACCGCACACCCGAGCGGTCCGATGATGGACTGGTCGACCGTTCCGGTCCGGCGGAGGGCCCGGCTCACGACGAGTGGCCGGTCGGGGACACCCCGGGCCGGCAGATCGATGCCGGGTCGGGGGTCGAGATTGCGGTCGAGGACGTCCGACCCGGTGCCCCGGAACCCGCCGTCGACGGCGCCGCGCCCCGTGGTCCCGCCGCCCCGCCCGGTGCCGGTGCGGTCCTGGCGGCTGACGTCTGTCCGCCGGACCAGCCGCCGTCTGCGCTCCGGCTTGCGCTCTCCGGGCGACCCGATCCGCTGGCGGTCGCCGTCCACCGGGTCGAGTACCCCGAACCGCTGATCTGGCTCTGGCGGCGAACGGTCGGGGCCTCGTTCGCCTTCATCCTGGTGACCTTCACCTGGTACCTGCTCAAGCTGCCGTCCGGCCTGATCAGTGACGACGTCGTCCCGTCCATGACCCAGGTGTCGGCCGCATTCCACGAGGCCCGGATCGACGGGGTCGCCGGGGTCACGCTCGGGCGACACGTGATGGCGAGCGTCAGCCGACTGGTCGCCGGGCTCGGGTTCGGTCTGGCCGTCGGCGTGACGGTCGGGGCCGTCGCCGGTGCCACCCCGCTGGTTCGGACGATCGTCGATCCGGTCGTTGCCGGACTGCGGATGATTCCCGGCCTGGCCCTCGGGCCGCTGCTGGTGGCATGGTTCGGCCCGGGGGAGATGGCGATGGTTGCGATGGTCGGCCTGACCGTCACCTGGCTCGCCGCCGTCCTGGCCGCAGATGCCAGGACTGCGGCGCTCCGAGCCGGCCATCCCGGTCGGGTGGCGATCGGCGATCGACTGCTGCTCGGTGCCCGCTCGATCCTGCTGATCGCCTGGACCGCCGTCCTGGCCGCCGAGACCATCCTGGCCAGCTCCGGACTGGGTGCGATGGTGTGGTTCGCCCAGGGCCGGACCGACCTGGTGGTTGCCGGCATGCTGGTCGCCGGTCTGATCGGGTTCGTTGCCGACACCGGGTTGCGGGTCGTCCACTACGGTGCGGCCCGAGGTCGGGCGTACCGGCTGGCCGCCCCGGACCTCGGTACGGTCAGGGCAGGATCGTGACCGTCACCTCGCTTGCCGGCCCGTCGCTGCGGAGCCTGGCCACGTCACCGCCCCCGAAGACCCGGACCTGACCGCCGTCCAAGCCGGTCCCGCTCAGGTAGTCGGCAACCGCCGCCGCCTGGCGCGAACTGAGCTCGGCGTTGGCCGCAACCGAGGCCTCGGTCGCGGTCCGGATGTGGATCACCGCATCGGCGCCGGTCTCGCTCAGCAGGGCGGCCAACCGTTCGAACTGGGCCGAGGCCGCATCGGTCAGCACGGCCGAACCGGCGGTGAACCGGAGGGCGGCGCGGTCCAGGTCGGCGACGGCGACCGCAACCGCCGCGGTCCGGCCCCATCGGAGCTCGACGTGGGTCCCGATGTCCGTCCCGACCACGAATGGCAGGGACCCCGGGGCGACGACGGCGACCCGGCCGGGTTCGATCCCGTGGGCGTCGACCAGATAGGCCTGCGCGGCGTCGGTCGACGCCACCGCCAGGCGTTGGTTGGCCGGGCCGCCGAACTGGTCGTAGGCGTAGCCGGCGAGGGTGATCGTTCCACCGGGCGCCGCCGCCATCAGCTGTCCGACCCGATCCAGGACTTCCCGGCTCTCCGGCCGAAGCGTCCCGGTCCCGGGATCGATACCGATGGCGAACGGGCTGAGATCGTCGATCATCGGGGCCAACGCGGAGGCCCGGAGACCGGTGCCGACCACGACGAAGTTCTGGACCGGCAGGGCGTCGACCAGCGGTGCCGCCCCGCGCCCATCGAGGGAGAGGCCACCGAACTCCATCCCCAGTGCGGTCAGCTGGTCGGCAACCGCCTGGGCCTGGCGGGCACTGAGGTCGCGGTTGGCCTGGGCGGTCGGCTCCGAGAACGTCCGCACTGCGATCGTCGTCGCCTCCGGCGGGTACTGGGCGACGGCGTCGACCACCTCGGCCAGCCGATCCCGGCTGGCGGCAGTGAGCTCTGCGGTGCCGGGGACGAAGGCGATCCCGTGCAGCGAGAGCTGGCCGTTGTCAACCAGCGACGGTGGTGGGGCGGTGTCTGCGATCGTCGGTGCCGCCGGTGCCGGCTGGCCGTCATCGGTGGGGGCCGCGACCTGGGTTGCCGGTGCCGCCTGCTCCGAGCCCCGATCGACGGCCTGGGTCAGCACGACGGCGGCCCCGACCCCGAACAATCCGCCGATCAGGATGGCAACGGCGAACGCCGGCCATCGGCGGCCGGACCGTGCCGGGGCGCTCCGGGCGGAGATCTGCGCCGGTGCGGTCTGGACCTGGGCCGACTGGTGGAACCGTGCCGGTTGCGGATCGCGACCGGCACGGTCAGCGGCCGGCTGATCGAGGATGATCGCCGGCACCGGCGCCGGTTGCGAGTCGGCCGCCGGTGGTGTGGCGGCGGATCGGGTTGGCTGCGCCCCGACCCGGTCCCGGCCGGTCGGGATCCCCGCCGGTCGGTCGTCGGTGAGCCGGAACAGCATCGGCTCGGCCACCGGCCGCCCGGCCGGCTGCGTGCTGCGGTCTGGCGACGGGTCGCCGGATCCCGGCGGTGGGGGAGGAGGAACCGGCAGCGCTGGGACCTCGTCCGCGGTCGGCGGGTCGCCTGCGGTGGAGGGGTCATCGCCGATGGCGGGCCCGAGGTCGGTGACCGGGGCGGCAGCATCGCTGGGCCGGGGGTCGCCGTCCGGTTCGGCGGCTACCGGCTCGGTGTCGGTGGGGGGAACATCGGTGGCCCGGGGGTCGCCGCCCGGTGTGGCGTCTACCGGCTCGGTGTCGGCGGGGCGAGCATCGGTGGCCCGGGGGTCGTCGTCCGGTTCGGTGTCTACCGGCTCGGTGTCGGCGGGGGGAACATCGGTGGGCCGGGGGTCGTCGTCCGGTTCGGTGTCTACCGGCTCGGCGGCCGCTGCGGCGGTCTGGTCATCGGCCTCGGCCCGGTCCGTTGGCCCGGTCTCGTCGGCGGGCGCCGGCTCGATTGACGGATCGGGCTCCGCCTCGCCGTCCGATCCCTCGCTCGCCTGCGGCCGATCGGCGAGCTCGCCTGCCGCGGTGCCATTGGTCGCCGGGTCGCC
>JBCCFN010000129.1:0-14430 GCA_039029715.1 Actinomycetota bacterium
CCTGTCTCCGCATCAAATTTGTCAGTGATCGGGATTTCTTTTTCTACCAGCCAGGCGCCCTTGCTGACCGCTACCAAATACCGATTGTCGATGGCGCTCGCGCCCATGGCGCCGACGAGCAGCACCGCCGGTGACGGGCCGCGGTCGTCGCTGGGCGGGCGAGTCTGCCGGGAACTACCATCCCGGCCGGGCGGATCGGTCACGGCCGGTCAGCGTAACCGGCTCGCCCCTGGCGCTCGAATGGCCACTGGAGGAGGAACGTCGGATGGGGGAATTGTCGGAGTTGAGCCGCTCGATCGAGGGTCGGGTGGCGCTGGTGACCGGAGCGGCATCCGGCATGGGGCGGGCCACGGCGCGGCTGTTCGCCGATCAGGGCGCCCACGTCGCCGTGACCGATCTGCAGGCCGGGGCGGTCGAGGCGGTGGTGGCAGGGATCGTCGATGCCGGTCGCTCGGCGGCCGGGTGGACCCTCGATGTCACCGACCGGGCCCAGATCGAGTGGGTGGTGTCGGAGATCGTCGACCGGTTCGGCGGCCTCGACCTGGTGATCAACAACGCCGGGGTGTCCCGATTCGTCGCCATCGACGGGCCGACCTACGAGGAGGAGTGGACGATCAGCCTCGACGTCCTGCTGACCGCCCACACCCGGATCATCCGGGCCGCGCTCCCCCATCTTCGGGCCTCGGATTGCGCCCGCATCGTCAACATCGCCTCCACCGAGGGGTTCGGGGCCACCCGATTCGGGAGCCCCTACACCTCGGCGAAGCACGGCGTGATCGGCCTCACCAAGTCTCTGGCGGTCGAGCTGGGGCGGGAGGGCATCACTGTCAACTGCGTCTGTCCCGGCCCGATCCTCACCGGGATGACCGAGGCGGTGCCGGAGGCGGATCGGGCAACCTTCGCCCGTCGCCGAACCGCGATCGGCCGGTACGGCACGCCGGAGGAGGTGGCCCACGGGACCCTCAACTTCTGCCTCCCGGCCTCTCGCTACATGACCGGCGCCATCCTGCCGATCGACGGTGGCCTGCTGGTCAAGAACGCCTGACGATCCAGCCCGCTACGGGCGACGGTTGACCCCGGCCACTAATTGACCGTACAATAGGACATATCGCTGGAAACTGAGGTGCAACCAATGATCTTCGAGCAGCACTATCTCGACTGCCTGTCCCAGGCCTCCTACCTCATCGGTGACGAGACCTCCGGCCGGGCTGTGGTCGTCGATCCCCGGCGGGACATCGCCCCCTACCTGGCGTCGGCGGCCGAGCATGGGCTGACGATCGAGCTGGTGATCGAGACCCACTTCCACGCCGACTTCCTGTCCGGTCATTTGGAGATGGCGGACGCCACCGGGGCCACCATCGCCTACGGATCGGCGGCCGAGACCGAGTTCCCGTCCCGGAAGTTGGCCCACGGTGAGCGGATCGACCTCGGCTCGGTGGTGCTGGAGGTCCGCCACACCCCGGGACACACCCCGGAGTCGATCTCGATCGTGGTCCACGATGATCCGGCGGGTTCGCCCCATGCGGTCCTGACCGGCGACACCCTCTTCGTTGGTGATGTCGGGCGGCCGGATCTGCTGTCGTCGAAGGGCGTCACCGCCGACGACCTGGCCGGCCAGCTGTACCGCTCGCTCAACGAGCAGCTGCTGACCCTGCCGGACGAGACCAGGATCTACCCCGCCCACGGCGCCGGCTCGGCGTGCGGCAAGAACCTTTCGTCGGACACCTGGTCGACCATCGGCGAGCAGCGGGCAAGCAACTATGCACTGGCACCGATGACCGAGGCCGAGTTCGTCGCGGTCGTGACCGAGGGCCAGAGCGCCCCGCCCGCCTACTTCTCGTTCGACGCGATGCTCAACCGGGAGGTCCGGCCGCTCCTCGACGAGCTGGCGCCGCCTCCGGCGCTGTCGCTGGATGAGGTGATCCGGGCCCAGCGCAGCGGCGCAGTGATCCTCGACACCAGGGACCCCCAGGAGTTCGCCTCCGGGCATCTGCTCGGCTCGATCAACATCGGCATGACCGGGCGGTACGCCGAGTTCGCCGGCGGCGTCCTCCAACCCGGGGCGCCGATCGTGCTGGTCACAGACGCCGGCGCCGAGCTGGAGGCCAAGAACCGGCTGGCCAGGATCGGCTACGACGCCGTCGTCGGCTTCCTGCCGGAGGCCGAGGCCGTCATCGCCGCCAACCCCGGCGAGGCCCGGGCTGGGCGGCGGGTCGATGTCGCCGGTCTGCGGGCCGCTATGGCCGACATCGACGACCTCCAGCTCGTCGATGTCCGGCAGCCAGGCGAGGTGGCCGGTGGTGTCATCGAGGGAGCGATCACCATTCCCCTGACCCAGCTCAACCAGCGGCTGACCTCGCTCGACGCCTCGAAGCCGACCATCGTCTACTGTGCCGGTGGCTTCCGGTCGTCGATCGCCGGGAGCCGGATGGTCCAGGCCGGGTTCGGCGACGTCTCCGATCTGCTGGGCGGATACGGTGCCTGGGCTGCTGCCGAGACCGCAGAGGGCGCGCCGGCCTGACCGGATGGCCGGGGGTGCCTTGACCGGCGCCGTTCCGGTTCCTAGCCTTCGGGACACGGCGACTTCGCACGCCACACCTTCCACGGTCCACCCCAGCGGGGCCGATGTCGGAGGGCCAAGGGGATACCCGTCCTCGCGTTGTCCATGGTTCATCCGTTTTCGACGAAGCCGCTGGGGGGCTCACGTCGGAGGCAGGGAGGACCGATGACGACGAACCGACGATGGAAGCGACGGGTTCGGGCCAGAGCGGCCCGGACCGGCGAGTCCTACACGGCCGCGCTTCGGGCCCTCCGCCAACTGGAGGTACTACGAATGCGAGGATTCAAGATCACGCCGGCCGCAGCCACCGATACCGGTGCGGTGCGGGCGGTGAACGAGGACAGCGTGCTGGCCGAGGGCGACCTGCTGGTCGTTGCCGACGGCATGGGAGGTCAACGAGGCGGCGACGTCGCCAGTCGGGTGGCGGTCGACGCCCTCCGGCAGGCCTTCGCCGCATCGGCGACACCGGAGGGACTCATCGACGGGGTCCGGGCGGCCAACGATGCCGTCCGAGCCATCGATGATGAGCGACCGGGAGCCACCGACCGGCCGATCGGGACCACGATCGCTGCGGTCGGGGTCGTCGGGCCCGGTGATTCGTCGACCGTTGCCGAACCGGAGGCCCCGATGCTGGTCGCCGTCAACGTCGGTGACTCGAGGGTCTACCTGCTGCGGGACCGGCAGCTGACCAGGATCAGCACCGACCACAGCATGGTCGCCGACCTGGTCCGGGCCGGCGCGTTGAGCGAGGACGAGGCGGCGATCCACCCGGAGCGGCACATCCTGACCAGGGCGATCGGGGTGGCCGAGACGGTTGAACCGGACGTGGCTGAGGTCCGGTCCCGGCCCGGTGATCGGCTCCTGGTGTGCAGCGACGGGCTGTTCAACGAGTTGGCACCGGAGCAGATCCGGTCCGTGCTGGCCGACACCACCGAGCCCGATCGGGCCGCCACCACGCTGGTCGAGCGGGCGGTGGAAGCCGGCGGTCGGGACAACGTGACCGTCGTCGTCGCAGACATCGCCCCGGCCGGAGCCTGAGCAGCGTCGGACTCGTCGCCGGTCAGCGGTGCCGTCACCGGTCCCGGAGGTCGATGACCCCGGGGCCGGCGGCGGCGCCGATCGGAATCCGTGGCCTCGACACCGTCGAGCCGGTCGGTGGCGTGGCGGAACGACGTCCGGTCGACCGGCGGGTACCGGCCACCGGTCCGGCAAGCAACAGTGCAAACGCCCACTGGACCTGGGCCACGTCGAGGAACGTGGCCGAGAACGAGACGATCACCACCGCGGCGACGGCCGGGAGCTGGCGCCGACCGGACGCCCGGACCAGGATGGCCAACCACACGCCGAGGGCAACCAACCCCAGTGGAATGCCGAGCTCGAGCACGAACTGGACGAACTGGTTGTGGGATGAGATCGTCGTCCCGTCCTCCGCCACCCGTTGCTCGAGCTGGGGGACATCGCCTTCGAACAGCCGCGGCCCGACCCCGGTCCACGGCCGGCGTTCGATGGCGGCCACCGCCTGTTCGAGCAGCTGGCCTCGGCCCGAGGCCTTCCATCGTTGCGGGTTCCAGTACCGGTCGACGATCGCTCCGACGCCGCCACCGGCTCGACCGGCGACCGCCGCAGCCAGCGTCGCCGCTGCGGCGAGGGCCAGGCCGATCCGTCGCCGCCGACGCCTGGCCCGCCGGCTCCTCGTCCGCCGGCGTCCGACGTCGACTCGGCCGGGCGATCGCTGTCCGCCGACCTGGAGCCGGGCCCCGAACCGGAGCGCACCGAGCACGCCGAGGCCGATCAGCAGGCCGGCCACCGCAGCTCGGGAGAACGTGAGGCAGACGATGACGGTATTGGCCCCGGCCGCCGCCAGGTGTCTCGGTTCCACCCGACCGCTCGACAGCCGGAGTAGGACGAGGATGGCTGCGGTCATGGCCAGCAGGTTGGTGCCACCGAGCTCCGGTATCCGCAGCCGGTTCTGGAGTGACACACCGCCCTGGACCATGCGGAACACCGCCGGGGCACAGGCCAGCAGCAGGCCGATCTCGGCCACGGCCAGGACCCTGGTGTGATCGCCCCGGTCATCCGGCCCCGGCCTGGCGAAGATGCCGACCAGGGCGGCCGCCCCGGTCGTCCCGATCAACAGTGCGGTCTCGATCACCCCGCCGAGCGGGGCCGGGCTGAGGACCAGTCCGATGCCGTAGGCGCCGACCAGCAGCAGGACCAGCGCGACGTCCGGGTCCCGGCGGGTCCGCTCCCCCGGCCCGGACCGGGGCAGGAGCATCCGCCACAGCAGCGCCCCCGGCCAGACCGCGGCGGCGATCATCACCGTCGACATCCGATCCGGAGCGATCGACGTGCCGACGGTGGTGAGGGCGAAGAACCCGGCGACCGCCCCTTCCAACGGGGTCGGCGCCCGCATTAGGTCGAGCCGGCCGGTCGGTGCCGGCCGCCGACGTCGTCCGGGGGATGCATGGCATCGACCAGGGCCGCAGCGTCCGGCCGCCCCGGTCCCCGGTCGGCGGTCTCGACCTCCGGGGCGAGACTCGGCCACAACCCGTGCTCGAGGCCGAGGTCGTCAAGGTAGGCACGGCAGTCGGCTCGGACCATCTCCGCCGCATCGACCGAGGCCCATGACCTGGCCGCCTCCTGAGCCGGGTCGAGCGGCTTGAGCAGGAACCGCCGCCGGACAGACGCCAGGTGTCGTCTGACCGGTGAGCGCCGTAGCCGGTCGCCGACCGCCATTCCGACCGTTGTGTCGAGCGCGGCCCGGACCAGCGGATGGTCCTGCCCCTTGTCCTCCCCGCCGTTCTGACGCTCGAGTTCGAGATCGACCGGCTTCAGGTCGAGGAACCGGAGCAGGCGTCGCCGCTCCCCCGCGTCCGCGGTCAACCGCTCGAGCGGCACGGTCAGGATCTGCTCGTCCGGGAAGAACTCCCGATACTGCTCGAGCTGTGACCGGTAGCGGGTGGCATCGATCAGCGAGGGATCGGTCCGCAGCGCCGTGCGAAAGTCGGCGGCGATCGCGTAGCCGGACTCGTCGAGGTGCTGGCGCCAGCCCGACCACAGCCGGCTCAGCGGATCCCGGGTCAGGTAGATGATCCGAGCCGACGGATCGAAGCGGTGGATCCGACCGGCGGTCCCGGGATGGACCGAGCAGATCGAGTAGGTCGTACTGGCATCGATGAGCAGAGGCTCCTGCTCGAATTCGTCCCAGTACGAATCGCCGGTTCGGGTCACGTCCCGGACGCTGAATACGTTCGGCTCCTTGGACAGCGCCACGCTGACGCCGGGACGTTGATCCAGCCACGCCGCCACTGCGGTGGTGCCGGCCTTGTGGGCGCCGACGATGAAGGCGAACGACGAGGTCAGCCCCATGGCACCTCCCGTCGCACCAGCACTGCGGTGACCGACGGGCCGACGCCGAGCGAAGCGGCCGCAGCCAGAGGGCTGAGTCTGCCGGCAGCGGCGAGGCCGGCGATCACCACCAGGGCGACCGCCAGGCCGACGAGCCGGGCGGCGATGGCGGCCCGCTCCCGCCCGGCGGCGACGGCGATGACGCCCATCGCGGCCTCGGCGATCGCGGTGGTGCCGACCAGGGCCGACACGACGGTCACGGCGGCACCGGTGGCAGCGAAGGTGGGGAGCGCCGGCAACAGGAACAGGGCGGGGGCCAACAGCCCGGCGGTCGCCGCCAGGGCGACTACCAGGAGCATCCGGGCGCTCCGAGCCCAACGCCCTGGTCGGTGCCTGGTCTCGACCAGGTACGGGAGGTAGTGGACCGGCAGCGCAGCGGCCAGTACCGCCACCGGCCGGAACGGGACCCTGGCGGCCTGGAGAGCGGAAAGCGGGCCCGGCCCGAGTATGGCGGCGATGACCAGGATCGGACCCTGGGCCGCAACCTGGCCGATCAGGTTGTTGAGGGTCAGCCCCGCCGCAGCCGCCCGGTCGACCGGGCGGCGCAGGGTGAGGCCGACCCGCTCGGAACGAACGGCGAACCGGACCATGAGCAGCAGCCAGCAGGCAGACCACACGACCGTGACCCGAACCGGCGTTGCCTCGACCCTGGCGTAGAGCGGGAACAGGGTCACCACCGCGGCAAGGGTGACCGCGGTGCCGACCGTCATCAGCCGATCGCGGTCGCCGGCCGGGACGATGCGGCTCATCTCGACGAACCCGATGATCGGTGTCGAGACCCCGAGCACGATCAGTGTTCCCTCGGTCGAGAATGCACCGGTCAGCCCGATCGCCGTCAGCGCTGCAGCGCACGACGCGCAGACGACGACGAAACTCGACGCCGGATACCGCTGCTCGACCGCCCCGGTCCGAACCACCGGGTGGATGACCGCGCCCCGGAACGCAGCGATCACCAGCCCGAAGCAGGCGGTGAAGGCGGCGGTCCAGGCCAGGCCGTCCGGCCGCCCGGAGAGGGCGGCGGCCAGGATGGGACTGAACTGGAACAGGCTGATGGCGGACTGCTCCCCGATGGCGGCGACGGCCCGTCGGGGCAGGCCCCCCGAGCTTGACGAGTCCGCTTCGGTGAAGCGGGTCGTTGCGGTCATCCGGGGAGGCCGCCCGCCACACCCTGGAGTGCATGCTCGACCCGGTGGATGACATCGGACCAACGGTGGGACTCCGCGTTGCGGACCCCCGGTTCGACGGTCGAGCGGCGGCGGTCCCGGTCCGATGCCAGTTCGACCAGGGCCCACGCGATCTCCTCGGCGTCGGCAGACAGGTCAACGAAGTGGGCGCCGTCGTCGCCAAGTCGGCGTCTGGCCCCATCGAAGTCTGCGACCAGCGCCGGGGTCCTGGCCGCCTGGGCCTCCAGCGGGGTCAGCCCGAAACCCTCGCACCGTGACAGCAGGACCAGCAGGTCCCGGTCGGCCACGTGGTCGGCCAGGCCGGCGGCGCTGAGCGGGTGGCGGATCGTCACGGTCAGGTCGGTTGCCGGATTGTCGATGGCGGCGGTGGCCATGGCCCGTATCTCCGGCGGCGGCGAGGGCGGGAGCGACAGGTCGATGGGCACGGTCCGGGCAGCCCTGGTCGCCGCCCGGAGCAGGAGGTCGGTCCGTTTGTGAGGCAGCCAGTTGCCGACGTAGGTCAAGCGGAAGCGGTCGGCGTCCGGGAGCGGGGCTCGGCCGACTCCGGCGGCGAAGAAGGCGTCGTCGACGCCGTTGCCGACGATCGTGACCGGCACCGACCGCCCGAGCTCGGCCCGGAGGGCGGCCCGGCTCTCCTCCGACACCGTCAGGATGAGGTCGCAGCGGGAGATCAGTGGCAGCAGGACGTGGCGGAAGTAGAGGGTCCGTGTTCGGCTCGGGTTGGCCGCCCGATCGAGGTACTGCAGGTCGTGGACCGTGACCACCCGCGGTCCCGACCACTGGAGCGGTGGGTAGAACCCCGGGCTGAAGAACGTCCGGCGTCGACCGCCGGACCGACCACGTCCGAACCCGGCGGTCACCGTGCCGGGTCTGACCGGGGTGATCGATGCCAGCCGCCCCGCCGGGTGTTGGCCGAGCCGGTCCAGCCGGTGGCCGAGGGTTGCGAGCCCGCGGAGGACCTGGTCGGCAAAGGTCCCGATACCCCCGGTCGGCCACCGGTCGTCGACCGCCAGATCCAAGGTCGTGTCCGATCGGCCAGGGGACGGGGGTATCGCTGCGATACCCCGTCGATCGCTCCGGTCCGGTGGTTCGACCCGCCGGAACTGCATCGTGGTCATCGTCGGACCTCCTCGGTCCAGGCTCGGATCTCCCGGCGGAAGCGGGCGGTCGAGAAGTTGGCGGCGTGGTCCCGGCACTGCTCGGCCGGGATCGCCTTGTCGAGGCACCGCCTGGCCGCCTCGGCAAGGGAGTCGGGGTGCTGATCGGGGGCGAGGACGCCGGACCAGCCGTCTGCCACCGTGTCGAGGCTTCCACCGGCGGCGAGGCCGACCACCGGTGTCCCGGCGGCTTGGGCCTCGACGGTGATGATCCCGAAGTCCTCGTCTGCCGGAAACACGAAGGCCGCCGCCTCGGCCATCAACGCCCGGAGCTCGGCCCTGGACGGCCCGACCCGGAACGTCACCCCGCCGGGGTGGCGACGATCGGCGTGAGCCCGAAGCGCTTGCTCCTCCGGACCCCAGCCGGCGATCACCAGTGGTAGATCGAGGGCGGCGGCCACGTCGATCGCCAGGTCGAGGCGCTTGTAGCGGACCCACCGAGACGCAGCCAGCAGGTAGTCCCCCGTCTCGGGCTCGGCCTCGCCGAAGAAGTCGACGTCGACCGGCGGGAAGATGACCCGGGCCGGGCGGTCGTAGAACCGAGCGATCCTGGCCGCAACGGCGTTCGAGTTCGCGGCGAAGGAGGTCACCGAGGCCACCGAGCGTCGATCGACCCGCCGGGCCAGGGACCTGGCCGCGCCGCCGATGGGGCCGAGCGCCCGACCTCGGCGGTCAAGGGCCGGTGACCACACGTACCGCATCGGGGCGTGCACGTAGTTGCAGTGGGCGCCGTCGCTCCGCCGGACGAACTCCCGTCCGAAGGCATGAGTCGAGGTGACGACCAGGTCGTAGCGGGGGCGGTTCAGCCGCCGCCAGGCCGTTGGCATCAGCGGCAGGGTGACGGCCCGGGGCAGTGCCCGGGTCCGATCGAGCATGGTGGTTCGGACCGTCCGTTCGCCGAGCTCCAAGATGTCATCGCCGGCGGAGGTGAGGGCGTAGAGGTCGGCGTCCCCGAACTCGGCCGCCAGTTGCTCGAACAGGATCTCGGAACCGGAGCGGGCGTCGATCCACTCGTGGACCACGGCCGTGTCGGCCGGCACTAGTAGGCGCCGTGCTTTCCTGGCCGCCAGAGCTGCAGGAACGTCCGCACGCAGATGAGCACATCGAGCCCGAGGCTCCGGTTGCGGGCGTACTCGACGTCGAGGATCACCCGGTCCTTGACCGGTAGCCGATTCCGGCCGCTGACCTGCCACAGGCCGGTCAGCCCCGGTCTGATCTGGAGGATCAGCTCGAGGAATGGACCGTAGGCCTCACCCTCGTGCAGTGCCTTCGGACGGGGGCCGACGATGCTCATCTCTCCTCGGAGGATGTTGATCAGCTGCGGGAGCTCGTCGAGGCTGGTCTGGCGGATGACCCGACCGACCCTGGTCAGCCGGGGATCATCCTTCAGCTTGTGGTAGATCCGGTACTCCCGAGCGGCCTCGGGGTCGGTCGCGAGGAGCCGCTCGAGGGCGGCGTCCGCATCGGGCATCATCGACCGGAACTTCCAGGCGTTGAACCTCGGCTTGCGATGGCCGAGACGGGGCGAGCCGTAGAGCACCGGTCCTGGCGAGTCCAGCTTCACCGCAACCGCAACCGCAACCATCACCGGCGCCAGAAGCACGAGCGCCGTCACGGCCACGACGAGGTCGAAGGTCCGGACTGCGAGTCGGGTCGACAGCGGTGGCGGGTCGATCAGGACCGGGTGGAGGAGGATCGATCCGTCTGCGGTGACCACCGGCTCGTGGCTGACGCTGACCTGATCCTCGAACCGGATCGAGATCCCCCCGTCCTCAGGTCGCTCCCGGAGATCGAGTGCCCCGTCGGCCTGCGCGGCGATGGTGGCGAGCTCTCGGGATCGCAGCCTGATCGTGTTGGTCGGCGTGGATAGGGATGACATGTGGATGGGACCTCATCCGGAGCCGGGGCGCGACAACGCCCGCAACTGCGGACATCGCAACGCACACGGCGTACCTAGCGTCGGTCACGGGGATTCGGCGCCCCGTGACAATCTGTTCACCTCCGCACCTGGACCGAGACTGTAGATCGGAGAATGCAAGAAGGCAATTATCCCTATTGCAATGAAATCGTGACGATCGTCATAGAGTCATTTCACGAATTATCGAGATCCTTCGACATGGGTGTCGCCTTGGGATTGGGGGATCTCGTTAGTCTCGGTGCGAAATCTTGGGAGTGCTGAGTCGCTAGTATCGTCGAAATGACCACCTCTTCCCCCGATCTGGCTGGTGAATACGGTCTGCTCGACTACTGGTCGATCGTCCGGAAGCGCTGGCCCTGGGTCGTCATACCGGTCATCCTTCTCGCCGCTGGTGCCGTCACCTACTCGCTTCGTCAGCCCGACCGCTACGAGGCCTCGGCCAGCGTCCTCCTGGCCGACACCGCCTCGCAGCGCACCCTCGATCCCAGCAGCCAGAACCCGGGATTCCTGTCCAGGGAGCTCTCGAACGAGATCTCCCTGGCCCGGAGCGATGCGGTTGAACGTCTCGTCGCCGCCGAACTCGGCGAGCTGCCACGCCTGACCATCACCTCCGAGGCCGACGCAGACGTCCTGGTCTTCCGGGCCTCGGCCCCGACCGCCGAGCGGGCGGCCGAGATCGCGAACGTCTGGGCCACCAACTACATCCAGGTGAAACGGGATGCCGCAGTCACCGACATCACCGCAGCCACGGCCAGCCTCCAGGAGCGGCTCCAGGAGCTCCGGATCGAGCGCCAGGAGCTCCGATCGCCGCTCGACGTGCTCGACCGGCGGATCGCCGGAGCGGCGGACCCGCTCATCGCCGCCCAGTTGCAACAGGAGTACGACCGGCTGGAGGACGACCTGCGCTACGAGCTGGAGCTGACGACGGCCCAGGCGGAGGCGACCGTTGCCAGCCTCAGCCAGCTCGAGTTGCAGGCCGAGCTGGCATCGGTCGGCGAGGCCCGGTTCGTCCAGGTCGCCGCTCCACCGGAGCAGACGAGCAACGCCCCGCTGTCCCGCAACCTGGCCCTGGGGGCCACGTTGGGATTGATGGTCGGGTTCGGGCTGGCCCTGCTGGCCGAGACCAGGGACAACACGATCAAGTCGGCAGCCGACGTGATCAGCGCAACCGATCTGCCGGTTCTGGCCTCGGTACCCCTGGCGTCGAAGAAGCAGCTGTCCGGCCTGCCGTTGTCGACCCAGCGTGAGCCCGAGGGCATGTTCGCCGACGGGTATCACAAGGTCCGGTCGTCGCTGGAGTTCGCCTCGTTCGAGCAGAAGCTGAAGACCGTGCTGATCACCTCGCCGAATGCGGCCGAGGGCAAGTCGACCACGTCGTCGAATCTGGCGCTGGCCTTCAGCTCGATCGGCAAGCGCACCGTGCTGCTCGATGTGGACTTCCGTCGGGCCAGCGTGCACCGGTTCTACGGTGTCGAGCAGATACCCGGCTTCTCGGATGTCGTGTTGCACGGGGCCGAGCTGGGGTCGGTGGCCTATGCCATCCGCGAGCCCGGCCTCGATGGGTTGTTGGTCGTCCCGACCGGTTCGGTCCCTCCGTCGCCGGCCGCATTCGTCGGCACCCAGGGCTTCCTGGCCCAGGTGGAGCGGATCAAGACCCAGGCCGACGTGGTCATCATGGATGCGCCGCCACTGCTCGCCGTGTCCGACGCCCACACCCTTGGCAAGCACGTCGATGCCGTCGTGTTGGCGGCCAGAGCCGGCCAGACCACCAAGGCGGAGCTCAGCGAGGTGGCCTCGACGCTCCGGCAGGTCGGGGCAAACGTGCTCGGCGTCGTGCTGGTCGGCGTGACCGAAGCCGACGGCTACGGGCGGCGCTACTACGGCGGAGGGGTGGCCGATGCCAGATCGGACAGCGGGCACCGCAGCGTCGGGTCCGGCAACCTGTGGGACACCCCCGCGGCGGAGCAGACCATCGACCTCGATGCCGTGGCCCAGCCGGCCGCCCACGGTGCGAACCAGGGCCCGAGCGCCTGACCGCACGTCGGCACCGTTGGCGCCAGCGGCCTCAGTCCGGTTCGGACCAACGCATCAGACCCTCCTGGGCACAGCTGGCGATCAGCGTGCCGGTCTCGTCGTGGAACCGCCCGATGCCGAGGCCGCGGGCGGCGGCAGTGGCCTCCACCCCCTGGTCGTAGCGGAGCCACCGGTCGGCCCGGGCCTCGGATCGGAACCACATGGCGTGGTCGAGGCTGACGCCGGTCAGACGGGCATCGTGCCATCGATGGCCGTGAGGCAACAGGACGTGGTCGATCAGCGTGGCATCGGCCAGGTAGGCCAGACCGGCCTGGTGGACCGCCCGATCGTCCGGCAACTGCCCCTCGATCCGGAGCCACATCCGTTGCGGCTCGGTCACCGGTGGACCGCCGGTCGGGTCCGGCGGATCGATGTACCGGATGTCCATCGGCCGTTCGTCGCCGCCCCAATCGGCCGCCGCGGTGTCCGGGTGGGCCCGGCAGAAGTCGAGGTAGGTGGTCTGCACCTCGTCCGGCGGGGGGATGGCCGCCATCGGTGGGTCGAGCGGTGGCTCGTAGGCCAACCCCGGCTCCGGCACGTGGAACGACAACAGGACCCGGCACAACTCCCGGCCGGACTGGAACCCAGACACCGATCTGGTCCCGAACGAGCGGCCGTCCCGGACCCGCTCGACCACCCAGGCGGTCGGTTGGTCGACCTCGCCGGCGCTGAGGAACAGCCCGTGAAGTGCGTTGACCAGGCGGTCGTCTGGGACCGTGAGATGACCGGCCATCACCGCCTGGGCCAGGAGTTGGCCGCCATAGGTCCGGCCCGACCGCTCTGGGGCCGGCGGTCCGGTGAACCGGTCAGCTCCCTCGGCCGGGAGCAGGTCGACCACGTCGGTGAACCGGTGGTCTCGGTTGGCCTGGTCGGTCACGTCTCCTCCTGGAGGGCCGGGTCGTCGCTGGCGGTGGTGCCGAGCAGCCGATGGTAGGCGGCGACCAGGCGATCGGCCTGGTCCTCCCAGGTGTAGTGCACCGACGCGGCCAGGGCCCGCTCCCGATAGGAGGTCGCCAGCTCGGGGTCGGCCAGGATAGTTGCGACGGCCTCGGCGATGGCGGCCGGATCCTTGGGATCGACCAGGATGCCGCACCGGTGCCGTTCGAGCACCTCCCTCGTCGGCCCCATGTCGGCCCCGACGATCGGCAGCCCGACCGAGAGGTACTCGAAGAGTTTGGTCGGCTCGGCCCGTACGTACTGCAGCGTCGGGTACAGCAGGCACAGGCCGATCCGGGCCCGATCGAGCACCCGGGCGACCCCGTCGTGATCTTGGCGAGGGGTCAGGACGACACCGGACGCATCGATCTCGGCAGCCAGCTGGTCCGGTAGGTCGGCCGGCGTGGTGCTGCCGACGATGTTGACGATGCCTCGATCGCCGAGGAGCCGGGCCGCCTCGATCATCTCGACGTAGCTCCGGTTTCGGCCATTGGAACCGACCGAGACCGCGACCGGCTCCCGCTGATCGTACGGGGCTGGCTCTGTCGGGGTGAACTCCCCCCGCCGGGGGTAGTTCCGGACCTCGATGACCCGATCGGCCGGCCCCGGCGCCCGGGGGTGGGGCCAGGCCACCACGTAGAGGCTGGTGAAGGGTCGCCCGACGATCAGCATCAGCCGGTAGAACACCAGACCGAGCAACCGGACCGGGGTCGGCAGCGTCACCTTGTCCCGGATCTGCAGCGTCGGGTCCTCGTGGAGGTCGACCACCACGGCGATGCCGAGCAGCCGGAGGATCGGCACCAGGATCATCAACTCCGGGTCGTGGAGGTGGGCGATGCGAGGCCGCTGGCGAAGCGTGGAGCGCAACACCCGGTACGCCCCGAGGGTCATCCGAGGCAGGCGACCGAGGCGACCACCGGCCGATATCACCGTCACCCCGGGCGCCGCCTGGTCCGGTGGCGGCCCGAGCACGATCAGCCGGACGTCGAACCCGGCGGCGGCCAACGAGGCGCATTCCCGGTGATGGATCCGGTTGTCACCGGCCGGGTGGACCGTGGTGAGGTGGGCCACGACCGGCCGGACGTCGCTCACCGGGCGGACTCTCGCTTGACCAGGGAGCGGGTCAGGTCGCCAAGCACCGCTCGGCCCGGGAGCGCAACCCCCACCGCCAGGATGACGCCCATGACCAGGATC
>JBCCFN010000130.1:0-14408 GCA_039029715.1 Actinomycetota bacterium
CCGAGACGAGTCGTTCGATCCGTCGGTGGCCGACACCTTCACCAACAACCCCCGGGTCATCGAGTGGGTCCAGACCCGGATCAACAGCCAGGACGGGTTCTCGCTCACCGTCGACGGCGCGTTCGGCCCGGCGACGGAGGCCGCGGTCGACGGGTTCCTGGCCGCCGGCGGCGTGGTCACCGCCGAGTCGTTCCTCCGGCTGACGGAGGTCTGAGGATGGATCCGGCCATCGTCTTCCCCCGCCCCGGCGCCAACCTCGACGGCGCGATCCAGACCTTCCGCTGGGACCTCGGCGGGATCCCGGTCGAGTTGACCTGGCTGTACGCCGGCTCGTCTGCGGGGGCGTCAGACTACGGCCGCCGTCAGGTCGGGGCCGACACCGAGGGGTCGCTCGGCGACCTGCCGGCCGACGGCTCGAGCGTGTTCGTCCGGGTGTGGTACAAGACCGGCGGCCAGTGGTTCTCCATCGATGCAACCTACGGGGCGGCCACCTCTGACGGCCTACCGACCTTCACCCGCCCGGTTGCCAATGCTGCGCTTGCCGGGACCACCCAGGAGTTCCGGTGGCGGGCCGGCCGGTTGGCCGTCGACGCCTGGTGGCTCTACCTGGGGACCGAGCCCGGCGGCTCCGAGCTGGCCGCGGTCCAGTCCGGGCCGGCGACCGGTGGCGGGACGGTGTCTGCCACCGTCGGGGGCCTGCCGACCGCCGACGCCGGCGCAACAGACACGTTGGCGGCCCGGCTCTACTACCTGGTCGGGGGGTCCTGGTACTTCCACGACACCGAGTTCCGGTTGGCCCCGACCCGGGTCCCGACCAGGGCCGAGCTGACCCGGGAACTGCAGCGACTGGTCGGTGAGACGGCGGACGGAGTGATCGGCCCCCGGACCCGGGCGGCCCTGAACCGTAACTGGCTCGGTCCGGTCGATGGCTTCGACGCCTCGTTCGCCGCCCGGTTCGCCAACGACCCGGACCTGGTTCGCTGGGTCCAGGAGCGGGTGGTGACCCGTGGTGGTCCGGACCTCCGGGTGACCGGGACCTATGACACCGAGACTGCGGCGGCGGTAGCCGAGCACCTCGGTCGGCGGGGCGTGGTCGCGGTCGAGTCGTATCTCGAGCTGCTCGACCCGTAGCGCCCGGGTTCGGCCGGACGTGCGGCGCCGCTAGCGACCCCGACGGCGCCGGCCCTACCCTGAGCCCGATGGAGTGGCTCGATCGCACCGCCCTTGGGGTCTCGGTCCGAAACTGGATCGCCGTCGTCATCGTGATCGTGCTGCTGTTCGGCTCGTTCGTCGTACTGCGACGGGTCCAGCGGCTCGCCATCGCCCGGATCGGGCTCCGGACCTACACCGCGGACATGATCCGGCGGGTCCTGATGGGCGTGTTCAGCCTGATCGCCGTGTTCTACGTGTTCGGGCTGCTCGAGCTGCAGGTCGGCCCGCTGATCGGCGGTCTCGGGCTCTCCGGTCTGATCGCCGCCATCGCCCTGCAGCCGGTGGCCGGCAACTTCATCGGCTCGATGCTGCTCCACAGCACCCGGGCGTTCCGCCCCGGCGACGAGATCGAGTCGAACGGCATCGCCGGGACCGTGATCGACATCAGCCACCGGGCGGTCCAGATCGAAGACTTCGACGGCAACTCCGTCTATGTCCCGAACCTGCGGGTCCTGGATTCGCCACTGACCAACCTGACCGCCGAAGACCCCCGCCGGACCGTGATCGGCTTCCAGGTCTCCTACGACACCAACCTCCGGGCGGCTCAGCAGCTGGTGCTCCAGGCTCTCCGGGCGGTCGAGGGGGTGTCGTCCAACCCGCCGACCGAGGTGCTGGTTCGGGGGTTCGCCGACTCCGGGGTCGACATGACCGCCGAGGTCTGGCACCCGGCCGAGGAGGCGCTGGCAAAACGGGTGGTCAGCGAGGCGGTCATCACCGTCCGGGAGACCCTGGCCGAACACGACATCGAGATCCCGTTCCCGCAGCTGGTGGTCCGGGCTCAGCCGACAGACACCGGGGCCGGGCCGGTCGCCGACCCGGCCATCGACCTGACCCGGGCTCAGGCCGAGTCGTCGTCGCCGACCACCGGGTCCTCCGCCTCGTAGACGGCGATGATGGCGGCATTCACGATGCTGTCGATCGAGATGCCACACAGCTCGTAGAGGTCGTCGATCGTTCCCGACTCGCCGAACCGGTCGACACCCAGGTTGTACTGCCGGGTTCCGAGCGCAGAACCGATCCAGGCCAGGGAGTGGCTCGCTGCGTCCTGGACGCTGACCACGGGTCGCCGGCGCTCCGACTTGGGGATCAGCCGGTGGAGGTGACTCGGTCGTCTGACGACCCGGCCCGAGGAGACCGCGGTGGCGTGGGTCCCCTGCCAGCTGCGATAGACCCGGTCCGGGCTGGTGAGGTGGACGACGGTGGCGTCGATGCCCTCGGCGGCCAGGACGTTGGCCGCCGCCACCGCCTCGGTCACCATGACCCCGGTGGACACCAGGGTGACGCCGGGGCGCGGATCCTCGCCGTCTGCCGATTCGATCCCGGTCGGGACGCGATAACCACCGGCCAGGACCTGGTTTCGCAGCGAGGTCTCGCCGTGGGCGGCGATGGCGGCGGCGAACGGGGCCTGGTCGATCGGCCTGGTCGACAGCCGGAGGTAGCAACTCATCCCGTCCGGTGCGCCAAGCTGGTCGAGGGCGTCGCACAGCAGCCAATCGACCTCGGTGGCGAACGCCGGCTCCGCATAGTGGAGGTCCGGCAGTTCGACCCCGACCGAGGCGGTGATCGTCGACTGGTGGGCCCCGCCCTCGGGGGCCAGGGTCACGCCGGACGGGGTGCCGGCGACCACGAACCGGGCGCCGTTGTACAACGAGTAGATCAGGGCGTCCAGGCCCCGGAGGACGAACGGGTCATAGACCGTGCCGACCGGGAGCAGGTGCTGGCCGTGGTGGTCGTGGGACAGGCCGAGCTGGCCGAGCAGCATGAACATGTTCATCTCGGAGATGCCAAGCTCGATGTGCTGTCCGCTCGGGGACGGCGCCCATTTCAACAGTCGGTCAGCGCCGCCGTGGTCGTCCAACTCGGTGTGGGCGTAGACCCCGGTCTTGTTGATCCAGCCCCCGAGGTTGGTCGAGATCGACACGTCGGGGGCGGTGGTGACGATCCGCTCCGCAACCCCCTCGACGTCGCCGAGGCTGTTGAGGACCCGGCCGAACGCCTCCTGGGTCGAGACCGAACCGACGGTCACCGGCGGTCGGGCCTCGGCCGGGATGGCCAGCCGGGGACGGGGGGTCGGCTTCGGATTGTTGATGTCCCCACCGACGGCGGCGCAGGCCAGCCCGGCGGGGGAGTCCGGGGGGAACCGGTCCCACTCGGTCGACTCGGTCAGCCCGACCGAGGCCCGAAGCTCGTCGATCTGGTCCTCGGTCAGCAGCGCCGCATGGTTGAGCGGGTCGCCGGCCATCGGCAGCCGCCACCCCTTGACCGTGTAGGCGAACACCACGCTCGGCTGGTCGACCGCCTTGTCGCACTCGGTGAAGGTGTCGAGCAGCAGGCCGAGATCGTGACCGCCCAGATCGGTGACCAGCGCCTTCAGCTCGTCGTCGTCGTGCTCGCCGGTGACCCGGGCCACCGCCGGGTCGGCACCGGCCAGGAACTTGGTCCGCAGCTCGGTGCCGGAGAGGGCGAACAGCGACTGGTAGGCCTCGTTCGACATCCCGTCGATGTGGGCCCGGAGCGCATCCCCGCCCGGCCGCCCGAACGCTGCGGTCAGCTTTGCCCCGTACTTGGCTTCGGCCACGTGCCACCCGGCGTGATGGAAGAACCGCTCCAGCCGGGTGGCGGCGATGTTTGGGATGACCCGGTCGAGGCTCTGCCGGTTGAGGTCGACGACCATGGTGAAGTTGCCGAGCCCTTCGGCCGCCGGCTCGGCCACCGCCTCCCAGACGTTGCCCTCGTCCAACTCGGCGTCGCCGACCAGGGCGATGAACCGGGCCGGGTCACCGGCCCCGAAGTGACCCTCGACGTAGCGTCTGGTCAGGGCGGAGAACAGTGGCGCCACCGCACCGAGGCCGACCGAGCCGGTCGAGAAGTCCGCCACGTCCGGATCCTTGGTCCGCGACGGGTAGGCCTGGAGTCCACCCCGCTGCCGGAGCGTGGTCAGGTACGACCGGTCGAGCTCACCGGTCAGGTACTTGATGGCGTGATAGACCGGCGAGGCGTGCGGCTTGACCGCCACTTTGTCCTCGCCGCCGATGTGGCCGAACCACAGCGCGGTCATGATCGACACCATCGATGCACTGGACGCCTGGTGTCCGCCGACCTTGACCTGCCCCGGGGGACCCGGCCGGCGGTTCGCGGCGTCGACGATGCGGGTGGCCAGCCACAGGACCCGCTGCTCGATCTCTCGGAGGACGGCCGGATCGGTCACTTGGCCAGCCCTTCGATGACCTCGGCTCCGGGGTGGCCGGCCAGCGTGGCCGGCGGGACCAGCAGCTTGCGGTCCCGGCCACCGCCGCCGATGATCAGCCGCTCCCGCTCCATCACCTTGGCGTCGATCCACAGCGGGAGCGGGGTCGACGTCCCGAACGGGGTGACGCCCCCGATCTCCATGCCGGTCAGATCCTTCGTCTCCTCCGCCGAGGCGAACGAGCACTTCCGGACACCGAGCCGCTTGCGGACCACCTTGTTCACGTCGAGCCGGGTGGAGGCCAGGACCAGGCACATCGTGTAGCTCGGGGTCTCCCCCTTGCCGACCACGACGATGGCGTTTGCCGAGTCATCCATGGCATAGCCGTAGGCTTCGCAGAACTGGGCCGTGTCCGCCAGGTCCGGGTCACAGTCGACCACCTCGTGGTCGAGGTCGAGTTCGGCCAGTTGGGCCAGGACCGGATCGTCGGCAGGGTTTGTCATCCCGACAGGCTAGTGACCGTTCCGCCAGGCGGCGATGGCCGGGATCAGGTCCGGGTCGAAGGCCAGGGCCGGATCGTCTGGCCGAGGGTCGTGGATCACGACGTCGGTGAACCCGAGCGCGGCGGCTCGCTCGGCCACCTCGGTGAACGTCGCGAGGTCGGCCAGCGGTGCCGGATTGGATGCCGAGACGAACAGCAGCCGCTCGACCGCTGCCCGGTCACGGTTCGCCGCGTCGCAGGCCCGGTCCAGGGTGGCGGCCTGATCGGTGAGGACCTCGAAGAAGGCATCGATCGATGGTGGTGGGGTCGCCGGGTCGCCCAACGTGATCCACCGGTCGGCCACAGACGCCGCCAGCCCGGTCAGTCGGGGCCCGCCGGCCGCCACCGCAAGCGGCACCCGGGGCGAGCGGATGCACCCGGGGAGGACCCGGGCCTCCTCGGCCGAGTACCACCGCCCGGCGTGGTTGGTCACCTCGCCCCGGAGCAGCCCGTCCAGGACGGTCACGTACTCCTCGAACCGGTCGGCTCGCTGGCCCGGTGGCAGCGGTTCGTCCCCGAACGCCACCGCATCGAAGCCGGTGGCCCCGGCCCCGAGGCCGAGGACGAACCGCCCGCCGGCCACGTGGTCGATCGACATCGCCTCCTTGGCCAGCATCACCGGATGGCGGAGGTTCGGGGTGGCGACCAGGGTGCCAAGCTCGATCCGCTCGGTCGCCGCCGCCAACCCGGTCAGCCACGGCAGCGCGGCGTGCCACGGCCCGTCCCGGTAGTGGCGCCACGTCAGATGGTCGTAGATCCAGAGATGGTCGAAGCCGAGCGCCTCGAGCTCCCGAGCCCGGTTCGCTGTGGTATCCCACGGGTCGACCGGCATCTGGACGATCCCAACCCTCATTCCGTCTGCCACCCGGGCCATGGTACGCAGCTCCAGGTTGGCGGTCGCCATCCGGGGCGGCAGCATTGCTGGCATGGCAACCTGCGCATTCATCGGTCTCGGAAACATGGGCTACCCAATGGCCGGCCATCTGGCCGCCGCCGGCCACGACGTCCGGGTCTACAACCGGACCCCGGCCAAGGCCGAGGGCTGGGCCACCCAGCACGGCGGTTCCGCTCACCAGACCCCGGCCGGGGCGGCCGCCGGGGCCGAGTTCGTGTTTATCTGCGTCGGGGCAGACGATGACGTCCGCTCCGTGGTCTATGGCGACGACGGCTGCCTCGGCGCACTGGCGGCCGGCGCGGTCGTCGTCGACCACACCACCGCATCCGCCACCCTGGCCCGAGAGCTGGCCGAGGCGTGCGGTGCCGCCGGTGTCGGGTTCGTCGATGCCCCGATCTCCGGCGGCCAGGCCGGGGCCGAGAACGGCCAGCTCAGCGTGATGTGCGGCGGATCGCCGGCCGACTTCGCAAAGGCCGAGCCGGTGATCGACCACTACGCCAAGGCCGTGACCCTGCTCGGCCCGGCCGGGGCCGGGCAGCAGACCAAGATGGTCAACCAGATCCTGTGTGCCGGCGCCATCCAGGGCGCGGCCGAAGCCCTGGCGTTCGGCGAGCGGGCCGGCCTCGACATGGACCTGGTGCTGCAGGCGGTGACCCAGGGCGCGGCCGGCTCGTGGTACCTCTCCAACCGGGGCGAGACGATGGTCCGGGACGAATTCGACTTCGGGTTCGCCGTCGACTGGATGGCCAAGGACCTGGGGCTGGTCAAGACCGAGGCCTCCTCGCTTGGGGCCGAAACCCCGCTGACCGATCTGACCGCCGGCTACCTGGCCCAGGCCCAGGAGGCCGGCGACAATCGGATGGACGCCACCGCCATCATCCGCGGCTACCGAGGCTGACCCTGGTCGGCCCCGGCGGCTTCAGTGCCGCCGCTCACCAGCGGCCTCAGTGTCGCCGCTCACCAGCGGCCTCAGTGTGAGGCCAGGTAGGCGCCGATCACGTCCCGGAGCCCGTCGGCCTTGGCCGCCACCTCGTCCAGGTCGGCGAAGTACATCATCCGTTGGATGTTCGATCCGTCCTCCAGGTCCGGATGATCCCCCGGGATCTTCCGACCGGATGGGAAGATCAGGCTGGCCCGCTGCTTGGCCGACCAGTTGAAGTAGCACATGATCCCGTCGTACTCGAACGCCGGCGCCCGGTACTTGACCGTCTCGGTGATGTCCGGGTCCTCCATGATCACGTCCCGGACCGCCCGCATCACCGGGGCCATCGGGTTCTTGGTCTGCTCAAACCAGGTCGCAACGGCGTCGTCCATCGCCAGAGTGTGGCGGGACCTGGACGACCGGCGCTACCCGGAGTGTGCCGGCGCTGCGCCGAGCCGGTCGGCCAGCTGCACCAGGTCGTCGCAGACCACATCCCATGGCCCGGTCGGTGTCAGGTCGGTGGTCTGGGTCGGCCCGTACTCGGTCGGTCTGACGACGAAGGCGGTCCGCAGCCCCAGATCCGCCGTCACCTCCAGGTCCCGGTTGTGGGCCGCAACCATCATCACCCGGTCCGGATCCAGTCCGAGGGCGGACAGTGCGTGGAGGAACACCTCGGGTCGGGGCTTGAACATCCGGGCCGGTTCGGCCCCGAAGACGTGATGCCAGGCGATCCCGGCGTGATCGGCGATGGCCCGGACCATGACCACGTCGGCGTTGGACATGGCCGCCAGCTCCGCCCGCTCGGCCAGCCTGGCGAACCCCGGCGGGGTGTCCGGCCAAGGCTGGAGCCGGTGCCAGACCCGATTCAGCCGGTCGATCTCATCGTCCGGCAGGGGATCGAGGCCGACCTCGGCCAGGATCGCCACCAGGCTCTCCCGGTGCAGCACATCGAGCGAGAGGTAGGGCCGCCGGCCCTCCCGGACCTCGGCCATCGACGGCTGGTAGCGGCCTCGCCACCGGTCGGCCAGGTCCTCCCAGTCGGTGGTCAGGCCGAGCCGGTCGCCGGTCGTCTGCAGCTCGGCGATGACGGTCGAGCGCCAGTCGACCAGGGTGCCGAACACATCGAACAGCAGCACCCGGACCTCGTCGAGCGGGTCTGCGGCAACCATCCGACCGATGGTAGACCGCCTCGGCCGGCGGTCAGCTGGCCATGTCGGCGGTCGCTGCCTCGAACACGGCCATGACCCGTTCCAGGCCGGCGTCGAAGGCGTGGGCCGGCGGCCGGCTGAAGCCGATGGTGACGCCCGCCCGATGGGGTGGGGCCCGGTGGAAGTTGCACAGCCCGAGCAGGCCGACGTCTGCCGCCTCGGCCCGGGCCAGGATCGCCTCCTCCAGCACCAGGCTCGGGGTCGGTACGCACAGGTGCAGGCCGGCCAGCCCGGCGGGCGGGGCGAACCAGGGCACCGTGTCACCAAGCGCCTCAACGACGGCCCGTCGCCGCCGGCCGTACCGCCGTCGCATCTCGCGGACATGGCGATCCAGGCGGCCGGACTGGATCAGGTCGGCCAGTGCCAGCTGATCGATGACCGAGACACCGGCCCGCAGGTTGACCGCTGCCAACAGCGGCTGGCGAAGTGGCTTCGGGACCGCCAACCAGCCAAGGCGCAACCCGGGCCCGAGCGTCTTGCTCGCTGTGCCGCCGTACACCACCCGGTTTGGCGCAAGCGCCTGCAGTGCGCCGATCGGTCGGCGGTCGTAGCGGAACTCGCCGTCGTAGTCGTCCTCGATGATCCAGCCGTCGGCTGCGTCGGCCCAGGCCACAAGGTCCGCTCGGCGGCCGGCGGTCATGGTGATGCCGTAGGGGTAGTGGTTGGCCGGTGTGACCAGCACTGCTCGGGCGCTGCTGTCGGCGAGGGCGTGCACAGCGATCCCCTCCTCGTCCACCGGGACCACCGTGACCTCGAGGCCGGCCAATCGAAGCACCATCCGATGCATGGGCAGCATCGCCTCCTCAACCGCAATGTGGTCGATACCGGTGCGCCGAAGCGCATCGGCAACGAACCCGAGTCCCGCCGCGAAGCCACCGGTGACGAAGATGCCGGCCGCCGTCGTCCCCACCGACCGGGTACGGGCCAGATGGTCGGCCAGGGCGGCCCGCACCTCGGGGTGGCCGCGGGGGTCGGGGTAGGTCAGGGCCCGGTCTGACGGGTCGCTGACGACCTGCCGTATCGCCCGGAGCCAGTCTCGGCGGGGGAAGGCCGAGGCGTCTGGTTCGCCGGAGCGGAAGTCCCAGGTCGGGCTTGGTTCGAGAAGATCGTCGTCCTCGGCGCCCACGACCGGCGCCACGGTTGCCACCTCGGTCCCGCTTCCGTGCCGGCCGATGACGAAGCCTTCGGCCCCCAGCTGCTCATAGACCGCGACGACGGTTGACCGGGAGACGCCGAGGTCGCTGGCGAGGGTGCGGGTTGACGGCAACCTGGTGCCGCCGCCGAGCCGGCCGGTCCGAATGGCATCTCGGAGCGCGGTCTCGATCGCCGCCCGCCGGCCCCGCCCGGACGGCAGGTCGAGCTGGAGCTCCCGCATCGTCGCCACCACCCTCATCGACAAACTGGTATGGCAAAACTATCTTAACTGGTCTGGTTAGGCAGACCAGTCGCTCGTAGAGTCGGGGTATGCGCCTCACGCTCGCCGTCCGGTTGGCTCTCGGTTGGCTGACGTTGACCGCCCTGTACCTCGGTGGCTGGGCGCTGTTTGCGCCACGGTCGTTCTACGACGGCTTTCCGGGGCTCGGTCGGTCATGGGTGTCGATCGACGGCCCATACAACGAGCATCTGGTCCGGGATGTCGGAGCCCTGAACCTGGCGCTCGCTGCGTTGTCACTCGCCGCGGCGGTCCGGCTGAGCCGAGAGCTGGTCACCGTTGCCGCCGTCGCTTCGCTGCTGTGGGGGGTCCCCCACCTCGGCTACCACGCGGTCAACACCGACGGCTTCTCTGGAACCGACGTTGCGTTGAACCTCGGTGGCCTGATCGCCGCCGTGGTCGTCTCGTTGCTGCTGCTTCGGAGCGCGTCGCTGCTCGAACGGGTGGAGCAGGCGGTGCGCTGAGGGGTCGGCTGTGGTCGACCCGGCTCGGCCGTTGACTAGCCCTTGACCGAGCCGGCCAGGATGCCTCGGACGAAGAACCGCTGGAGGGTGAAGAACACCACCATCGGGACGAACGCCTGGACGAAGGCCGCGGCCGGTAACAAGTGCTCGTTCCGGCCGAAGTCGCCGGCGAGGTTTGCGATCCGGATCGTTGTCGGGAACGCCTCCCGGTTGGGGCCGATCATGGTCACGGCGACCAGGTAGTCGTTCCAGGTCCACAGGAACTGGAAGATGGCGAACGCCGCCAGCACCGGCACCGACAGTGGGAGCACCAGCCGCCAGAAGATCACGAAGTGGTCCGCACCATCGATCCGGGCGCTCTCGAACAGGTCCCGGGGCAGCCCGCTGATGTAGTTGTGCAGCAGGAAGATGGCGAACGGCATGGCGAACCCGGTGTGGGTCAACCACACCGCGGTGGCGGTGCCGTTCAGGTCGAAGTCCGGGATCAGGGTGATCGTCTTGTCGAGGAACGGCAGCGTCCAGTGGGCCCCGCCGATGTACAGCCGCAGCAGCGGCAGCAGGGCGACCTGGAGCGGGATGGCCAGCAGCGCCACCGTGAAGATGAACAGTTGCTTGCGGCCCTTGAAGTCGATCCAGGCGAAGCCGTAGGCCGCGAAGCAGGCGAAGGCGATCGGGATGA
Source organism: Actinomycetota bacterium (assembly GCA_039029715.1). Taxonomy (GTDB): domain Bacteria; phylum Actinomycetota; class Acidimicrobiia; order Acidimicrobiales; family SZUA-35; genus JAHELU01. The sequence continues at coordinate 10,541 of JBCCFN010000130.1, forward strand.
TCGTGGCCGGGATGGTGATCGCCGCGGAGTTGACGAGCGACTGGAACAGCTGGGCGGTGGCGCTTGCGCTGAACACGGTCTCGTAGTTCTCGAGCGTCAGCTGCTCGGCGTTGACCGGACCGGCCTCGAACATGCTTGCCGCCTCGCCGGGCGTTGCAGACGTGTCCGGGTTGGTCCCGTTGGTCGGCAGCTGCCAGAAGCCGCTGTTGCGCTGGGCATTGCGGCCCCGGAACGAGTTGACGAGCAGGCTGAACGTCGGCAGGGTCCAGATGGCGACGATGACCCACAACGGCACCCGTCGGAGCCCGTCATAGATTCGGGTCGCCAGGCCCGGCCCGCCGGATCCGCCCGGCCCGCCACTGAGGTTGATGGCTGCCATTACGCTGCCTCCCGCTGCATCCGCAGCACGTTGACCACCATGACCGGCAACACGCTGAGGAACAGCAGCACCGCCAGGGTGGAGCCGGTTCCCGGGTTGGCGAACTGGAAGCTCTGGTTGATCATCTCGTTTGCCAACACGTTGGTGTCGAAGTTGCCGTTGGTCATGACCTTCACGATGTCGAAGACCTTCGTCACCTTCACGATGATGGTGGTGACCACCACCCCGATCGTCGGGGCGATCTGGGGGACGATGATCCGCCAGAACACCTGGGTGTCGTCCGCGCCGTCGATCTTCGCCGCCTCGATGAACTCGGCCGGGACGGCCTTGATGGCGGCGGACAGGATGACCATGGCGAACCCGGTCTCGATCCACAGCATGACCATCATCAGCCACCAGTTGTTGAACGGTCCGGACTCCCGGAACAGGATGGTCGGCCCCGGCGGGTTGGGGTCCTGGAGGCCGCCGATGCCGCCGTCGAACAGGATCTGGGCCACGAAGTACAGCGGCACCAGTGCCGCCAGGCCGAAGCCGATCAGCCCGGCCAGGCCATCCCGGTGGAAGGAGCGCCAGGCCGCATAGGCGAAGCCGGCGCTGATGGCGAGGAAGATGACCACCGCCACCGCTCTGCCGGGAAGACTGAAGAAGTGCCAATCGAACACACCGATGCCGAGGTCCGAGGCACCGGAGGTCTTGTCTCCAAGCCAGACCCAGAAGGCGTTCATCACGCCGGTCTGTTCCTTGCTCGGATCACGAGGCGTATACATGAACCGCCAGATGATCGATGCCCCGACCAGTGAGATGGCCATCGGCATGAAGATCAACGACTTGGCGACCCGCTCGCCCTTGATCCCGTCGGCCCAGGCGGCAACCGCCAGGCCGAAGCAGGTAGCGAAGGTGGTGACCCCGAAGATCCACCACAGGTTGTTGATGATCGTGCCCCGGAGGTTTGTGAAGATGGCGAACGAGAACAGCACGATGGCCAGCACCCCCATCCCTGCCGAGTGGGGGGTGAAGGCGGTGCGGCGGCCCTGCTGGCGGCCCATGATCAGGGCCACGGTCACGGCGATCGCCCCGAGGACCAGGCCGATCCAGGTCAGGTTGCTGGTGAAGATCCCTCGCCAGCCGCTGAAGTCCAGATTGCTTTCGGCCGAGAGCACGTTCTGGTAGTTCTCGAAGCCGACCACCTCGGCGCTGCGGTCGTCGCTGCGGAACGACAGGATGAAGGTGATGATGGTCGGGACGATCAGGGCAGCGAAGATGAACAGCATCGCCGGCCCGAGGAAGATGAATCCCCTGGACCGCTGGTCGATCTCCGCCTTTCGGACCGTGTCGGCCTGACGGGACAGCCCGACCAGGGCGCCGAGGATCAGGCCGGGGATCACGAAGGCCATGAGGCCCTCGGCCCGGGTGCCACCGCCGAGGGTCGGGACCGCCCACGCCCCGATGCCCCAGCCGACCAGGGCCAGCCACAGGGCGGCTCGGACCGGGTTGCCAACGCCGCCGGTCATCCGGGAACGTGCGGTGGAGATTGCGGCCCCGACAGCGGCCAGCCCGATGGGCCAGGCCAGGAGCGGCACCAGCTTGAGCGCCGGCAGGTAGCGGGTCTTCAGGGTGAAGCCGAACAGCAGGCCGAGGCCGGCCCCGGCCGCCAGCCCCACGCCGAGTCGCCGCATCGGATCATCGGTCTTGGCCAGGGCCCAACCGGCAAGGCCGGTGACGGCGCCGGCGATGACCGGCCACCACAGCAGGTTGATGATGGTGTCGCCGGGGAAATCCTCGACATAGGTCCAGCCGTAGCCGGCCCCGACCAGCACCCCGATCGCCGCCAGGGCCGGCATGTAGCGGGTGGTGCCCTCGTACCGGTCGATGGCGCGGCCGACGAAGGCCAACAGGCCCCCGACCAGGACCGCAAGTGTCAGCCAGTGCTGGGCGTTCACCATGTCGTCGAAGGCGTCGGCAACCGTCTCTCGGGGCCCGACGGTCTGCAGGGCCCGGTTGCCGTCGAGGATGAGGACCATCACCACGCCGACCAGGGCGCCGGCGACGGCGGAGAAGCGGACGAAGTTGGTGCTGGTCTGGCCGAACAGAAGGTTCAGCCCGACCCACAGCGCGGCCACCGCGAACACTGCGATCAGCACGTTGACCACGGCGGTGACGAGCTGCTCGAGGTTCTCGTCGGTGCCGTACTGATTCATGAACCGAAGCGCCCCGAACGCCGCAACGCCGACGCCGAAGAACAGCGCCGGTCGAAGGGAGAGGCCATACCCGTCACCGGGTGGGTTCCGGACGGCGAAGGCGGCGGCCAGGGCGCCGAGGACCGCCAGCACCATGATGGCTTCGGCCCGGGTCCCGTTGCCGAGGCTCGGCCAGCCGAGCGTGCCGATCATCCAGCCGACCGCAGCGCCCACGATGACCGGGACCACGTAGTCCTGCTGCCGGAGGTAGGCATAGGCCAGCCCGAGCGCGGCCAGGGCCGCCGTCCAGGCGATCATCGGGTTGGACCGCAGCGCCGGGAGCAGGCCCTCGCTCAGCACCAGGCCAGCGATGACCCCAGCAGCCCCTCCGAGGCCGGCGCTGACCGCCATACGGGTGTATCTGGCCTCGATGCCCGGCAGCAGCCGTGCCGCCGCCGCACCGAAGCCACCACCGACCAGCAGGCCGGCGATGAGGCCGACCAGAGCCGAGCCCTGAGCGAAGAACAATCCGAAAAACCCGCCGGCCAGGGCGCCGTTGACGATCCCGGCCCGTAGCCGATCCCGGGCCGCCGAGCGCCCCGGTACCAAACGGAGATCAGAGACCTCGTTCTTGACGTCCATCTCTCCCCCTTTCCCCTCGCAGTGTGGCCCAGGAACCCCGCGACATCAAAAGACTGCAAGAAGATCAAAACATTCGTGGGCACCGGCCGAAGCCGGTGCCCACGATCAGTGCTCTGACATCAGCGTGACATCACAGTGTCGTCATGCTGACCTCACTCGCCGGAGGCGAGGATCAGGGCCAGGAGGCCTCGATCTTGTCTGCGGCCTCGGCCGCATCCTGGTCACCGTTGATGGCCGAGGTGCCCTCGGTCCAGAAGGTCCCGGCACCGACATCGGCCGGCATCAGGTCCGAGCCGTCGAACCGGACGACGTCCGCGCTGGCCAGAATGGCCAGGAACGACTGCTCGAGACCGTTGAACACGCTCTGGTCAAGGCCGTTCACGGCGCTGAGGAAGCCGGAGTTACCGCCACCGGCGGCCGCAGTCTGGAACTGCTGCCGGTTTGCGGCGTAGTCCGGGCCGGAGATGTAGTCCATGACGGCCCAGACCTCGGGACGGTCGGCGAAGGCCGCAGCCAGCACGCCGGCGCCCAGCAGCGGACGACCCTCGTTGGACGGGAAGTAGAAGGCGTCGATGGCCTCGGGATCGCTGGGATCGGCGAAGTTGGTGCCCTCGGGGAACTGACCGGCGGCGAACGATGCCTGACGCTGCATCAGGCAGTCGTTGTCGAC